>CAMPJM010000328.1 GCA_946886805.1 uncultured Flammeovirgaceae bacterium
CTTAAGCACATATCTATTTGAAATTAGCCTGATAACGCCTACCACATGGATGATCATGGTAGGATTTGGTCTTTACCTTGGCTATGTTCCTTTCAATAGCATATTTTTCGACCGCCTTATTGCAGCGTTTCAGTACATTAGCAATGTAGGATTTGTCATGTATGTTGCAGATGCTTTCGGTTATCTGGGGAGTGTAGGGGTCATGTTTTATAAGGAATTTGGCCATGCCGATATGAGTTGGCTTAAGTTTTTCATTTCAAACAGCTATATTCTAACCTTTGCCGGCACTCTGTTTATGGTTATTTCCTTATTCTATTTCAAGAAAAAACAGGAAATGCTGAATAAAGTCTCAAAAGAAAAAGTAAATGATCCACCTTCTAAGAAGATGGCTTTGGCTTGAGGGCATAGCCCTCTTTTTTACCAATGCCACGAAGATACCAAGGCACATAGTTTCTTAAAGATTTTACTTCGTTTTTTTTCTACTTTACCTTCTTTGAGTCTTTGTGGCGTAAAACACAAGCGTCTACGCCTAGAGCTTATTTAATTGATTATATTCCGCAATAAGCCGGATTGCCCCCGACGGCTGGTGTACATTCCAATCATGTTCTTTCAATAATGAATCAAGCTCCCGTGGATGCTGGCTTCGCATGCGAGGCAAAACCTTCTTTGAAAAATCGCACATTTCAAGGAGATCCTCATTAAACTGTATAAAGTAATGATAATTGTAAGCATTTTCCTCTGCTTTGGTTAATTCTGAGGATTCACCCTTAACCGGAAAATCATAAGCTTTTCTTTTTCTTAATACCTTCAATTCGCCACTTTGTACTACCTCATACAATTGGTATGGGAACTTTGAGGGAGATTTATCAGTAGCTATTTTTATGTAATGCCTGTTTATATTTTCCCTGGCATCGTAAAAATAGAGGGCCTTAACTTTATAAATGGGAAAAATCTCCAAACCTGTTTTCTTCCGTCTGTAAAGCAAGTCCTCTTTTTCTTCAAAATGAAAAGTCCCAGTTACTATTTCCTCACTCTCCAGTACTATTGTACCTTCATATGCTATTTCCTTTTCCCGCTCTAAAGAGGGGAATAAACTTAGGAACGCATGTAAAAGTATGATCAGAAGCACTTCAGCAGGTTTATGTCAAATTAATATTAACAATAAGGTAATGAATTGTTAACAATTTAACAACCTGCTGAATCTTTATTTGTTTTGGTGCCTTGTTGTGGGGTAAGGATGAACGGAGTCGCCAAAAACAAAGTTTTCGACAAACCCCTAAATCCCGTCGTAAAGGGGACTTTAGAGCAGTGGTAACGATGGAGAGGAAAGCGACAAAACGAAGATGTCTGAACTAGATAATGCCACGAAGACACGAAGGTAAAAAGTCTCATGATGGATTACTTCGTCTTTGTGACTTTGTGGCAAAAACATTTGTCCCGTTCACCCGGCACTGGTTTACTATCTATTTTTCAGTGGCTTCTTTATCAAATCAATTAAAAGCTTCTTCCAATTGAAAAATTTTCAGTATTTCAGGGAGTTCGCTCACGAGATGTGTGGGCCCTTCTGTCTCCAACGCTTCCTTTTTATAAGCTCCAGAGGTGACCCCTATCACAAATTTACAGCCTGCTTTTTTTCCCTGTTGGACATCGGAAGCAGTATCCCCTACTTTGGCAACCTGTTCGGGATTGTTGATACCAGTCATTTCCATAGCCTTGAAAATCATATCCGGGTGGGGTCTTCCATTGGCAACCTCATCACTGGTGATGCTGAGGTCAATAAGATTATTTCTTACCCACCCCAGCCTGCCAATTATAGCGTTGGCTATTTCCCGGCTAAAACCTGTGTCAATGGCTATTTTAATATTGTTTTTTCTTAATGCTTTAAAAGTTGATTCCACCCCCTTCTTTGCCCGTACTTTTTTGCTGTTCTCGTAAAATTCCACCATTCTTTTCACAAAGTTCTCGTGTATTTTATTGATGAGCACCTCGTATACACTGTCGTCCCCCTCGTATTTCTTTTGGAGGATTTGAAGGATAGCAACAGGCTTGGGAATGCCCATTACGTCATTGGCCTCTTCCTCTGTCACGTTGATTTTATGATCTTTTAAAGCCTCTATCAAAGCCTTATGAACATAGCGATCATCCTCTACTGTGGTTCCGGCCATGTCAAATACTACTAATTTTATATTCATGCTTTCGGGATTAGAAATAATATTTACAATAAAGGCTCAAATTAGGCTGATTAGGTAACCTAAAAGTCATTCTTGTTTTACTAATTTGTTATCTTTTTAAAAGATAATTAGAGGTTCGCCACAAAAATCATGTGGAATTAATGATTTGATAAACTTACTTTCTCGTCGATTAAGAGTTGCCGAATTATTTTTGTAGAAAATTCATAAATCAATCCTTATGAGAAGCATATCAGAAAGAGTTGAGGAGATATTCTCCCTATACGAAAAATATGGCAACCGTGATTATATAGGTGAGCCCGTCTCTCAGATCGAGCACATGTCTCAGGCAGCGCAAATGGCAATTGCCGGGGGATATGATGATGAAGTAATTTTAGCAGCTTTCTTCCATGATATTGGGCATATCTGTGAGTCTCAACAAGAAAAGAACAGCATGAATGGTTATGGCACAAAAAGCCATGAGATGATAGGTGCTTCTTACTTAAAAACACTTGGATTTTCCGAAAAGGTGTTGTCCCTGATACAAAGTCATGTCCCAGCCAAAAGATACCTTACTTTCATAGATCCGGCCTATTATGACAATTTATCAGAAGCCAGTAAGCAAACACTTAAATTCCAAGGAGGTGTTATGAAACCACAGGAAGCAAAAGCTTTTGAATCACATCCATATTTTAAAGAAAGCATTCAGTTACGAAAATGGGATGAACTGGCAAAAGAACAGGACCTTCCAATTATCGATCTCAATATTATCAAAGAAAAAGCAAAAAAGCATCTCTCTTAAATATTTCACCACTAATTTGCCTGTCAAATTCTCTCAGATGCTCTAGTTGTAGACATAATAATAAGATATTGGACCAATAACATTTTATAAGAGTCTGTGTTACCATCGTTGAGACAAATTTTGACCGTACACAAGTTTCTTAAAACTGCTTCATTTGATAAAGCCCCTTCTCTTATAGCCTTTAAGAACGGGATGTTTTTCTCGCATATAGTTAGGGGACTGTCCAAGCATCATAATTCCCTAGGCAGAGTTGGCCACTTTCTTGCTAATCTATTAGCCAACTTGCAGTATAAGTTAATTAGCTTGGCATGGAAAGGAATTATCCGTATTGTAACTGCTCAAATCGTCAACAACAACATCACTTTATAGTTGCCGTGTTTATCGTTTTTAAATTTTGTTTTTTTATAGTCGATTCTTGCTAATGTCTTTCGTTTTTTTGGTCTTTGTCAATTCCAGCTAAGAAAGAAATAAACGACATGTCTGCTAATCAACATTAATCTAGAAAGTTTTTATATTTAAAAAAATTTCCAGTGTCAGCATAAATCTTCTAGTATAGTGAAGGAACGCTTAGAAGGCTATTGAATACGAATCAAATTTACTTCTTTACCACCAAATGTGCCAATCTCGGATCATTCAGCACCCGCTCCATTTCTGCCTGAATAATATCCTGTACATCCTGCTTTATCTGTAAGTAGTTCCGCTGCACCATTGCATTGTCAAGTTTGCGGATGACCGGAATATCTTTATAACTCTCCTGTTCTTTTTTCAGAGCTTCATGATCGTTCAGTATTTCACAATGGAACGCTTTTAGTTCAATTTTACAGCCCGGATCATCGGCTACCATTCCCACAAATTCTCCAGAACTAAGTGCTGAAATTTTGGATGGAGGTATGGCCGCTTCCAGTTGTTTGGAACGGCTATTGGATGTATCCGAACTGTTGATGGAAAGACTTTCCCTATCCTGCATGATTTTTCCAAAACGTTCGGAAAGCAGCTTGGCTGTGTCGCCTGTTACTTGCCCGCTAATGACGTTTCCGGTAATGTTCATGATCACATCTGCCTGTTCTTTGCCGTAGTCTTTTCGTAACTGGCTAAAGTCCTGAACGCCTAAACAAGTGGCAACTTTGTTACTTCTTGCTGTTGCAATCAGGCTGTCCATATTATTCAGATAAATAGTGGGGAACTCATCAAAAACAAGACTACTTTTCAGCTTTCCTTTTTTGTTGACCAGCTTAATCAGGCGGGTAACGTAGAGTGATAAAACTGCTCCATAAATCTGGATCTTTTGTGGGTTATTTCCCATACAGACGATCTTTGGACTATCCGGATTATTGATGTCCAGCTTAAAATCATTCCCTGATAACACATAGTACAACTGCGGTGACGAAAGCCTGGCCATCGCTACTTTTGCGGCGGCTATCTGCCCCTCCAGCTGCTCCATGACATCATTCAAATAAGCATTCACAAAGGGGTTGATGAGCACCTCAATTTCTTTTTCGGTCCGTAGCACTGTAAACAAATCATTATACTCTGCCTGCATCATTTCTATAACATGAGGAAGCGTACAAAACTCCCCGTTATTGTATTTGCGCAAGTACCAGATTATGGCAGTTAAAAAGTTGATGGGAGACTCCACAAAGAAATCTCCCTGCCGTTTTATCCATTCCCGGTTCAGCCCCATCAGGATCGTTCTGGCAGATTCGGCAGCATCTGTAATATCAGACATAGTTTCATTATCCAGGGGATTACAGCGGTGGCTACGGCTCAGGTCATCAAAATTTATTACAAAGAATTCCGGTGGTACAGGATACCTGCTTTTATACTTCAACCAGGTGTTATAAACAATTTTGGAAAGGTCATCGAATTTAAAATCATATACGAATATACTGAACCCCTTTTTGATGTGCTGAGTGATCACATGCCTGATCACAAAGTAAGATTTCCCGGAGCCGGGAGATCCCAAAACGAGCAAAGCACGGAAAGGATTGATAATGTTGATCCAACTTTTTCTTGTCTTAGTTTTTAACTGGTATTGGGCCGGCAGGTTGATGGAAAATTCATTAGTTAGAAGCCGTTCTTCCTGAGGGAAGGTTTCGTTTTCCTTGTTAAATATATCTTTGTTATTGAACTTGCGCTGTATAATTCTTGATAACAAAGTACCTCCGCTAAGTACCAATAAAAATCCGGTTGAGGCCAATCCCATATAGAGCAATGCCAGATGAGTTATCTTTATTTTCACCAGCAAGGAAAGATAACTGAAAAAGTAGATCAGCAAGCCCGT
>CAMPJM010000329.1 GCA_946886805.1 uncultured Flammeovirgaceae bacterium
CATTGTAGTCTTTGCGTTTTGTGAATTCTCTCCGCGGCAGGGGAGCATCAGCAGTATTTTCCCAATAATGTCTGCCGTCTACATGTACCCAACTGGAAGATCCTTCGTAGCGGGGTCCATCATCTACCTGGTAAACTTTTTGTGTCCACTGACCTTTTACTTCCGCTTCAGGCTTGTTCTTATAGACCCAACTATTGTCTTTGTCATAGGAATAGAGATCGGTGTTCTCGTAAAGCCAATCCTGTCGCCAATGTTTCATGATCATGGTGTCACCAATCACCAGGAGGTGCTGAAGTACAATTTTATCTTTCCCCTCCTCAACAGGAAAAACGTATTCGAGAGCGCCAGAACGGTGATTGTCGTGGAATTCATAATCTTTGTCGGGAGCAAATGTCTCGGCAAATCGAAACGCAACCTCATAGCAGCCACACATTGATTTGATAGCCTCTATATCTTGTTTTTTCTTGCTTTGGGCATTATTCGTAAAAGAAATAAAGCAGGCAATCATTAACGTGAAAATGGTTTTCATAATGTTTATTGAATTATAGGTTAAAAAAGCTTTTAAAAAACCTATAAGGTTTCCAAAACCTTATAGGTTTGGTTCTTACAAGGTTTTCAGAACCTTATAGGTTTGGGTTTCATTATAGCTTATAAAAGCGCGCTTAAGTTGTGGGTAATGGTATACCAGTATGCCCAGGTTCGCCATCAAATACATTCCGGTCATCAGGAACTCCGCTATGTCATGAGGTTCCAATACTGCATGAAAAAGGAATATGTTCAGCGTAATAGGGACAAGCATTACTGCCCCCAAAACCGCCAATAGCTGAGAAACAAGTAAAATACCACATACTATCTCTGCTATACTTACCATTTCCCAGAAGTAACCGCTCTGTTTCATTCCTCCTATCAGTTCCTTCATCTTTACAACATGCTCCGGAAGATTGGTCTCATTGCTAACGGGTTGTGGCCGTGGCGTCGGATTGAATTTTTGTATGCCTGCATAAATAAACAATGCACCCAGCGCTATTTTTACCGCAGTCATCAATCCTTTAATAATTTTGTTTTTCATTCCTGTTTATTTAATCCGTTCGAAAGTAAACTCAGGATAGCCCCGCTCTCCGGTGGTTGAAGTAAGCCTTGTAAATTTAATTTTGAAGGCCAATCCTTCTGAATCTTCAAGGATAAAATACCGGTCGTCAAGTAGGGCAGGGCCTGACGTCGGACCACCGCCGCTTCTCCAGTTTTCTCCCAAAGCATCTATGGCAGATTCGAAATCAACATCTTCAAGATTGCTTGCAGAAAAATCGGCATAAGCAATCTCATCAGCCAAAACCATGGCAACTTTGGTATTATGGCGATTGATAATGATGAAATCTTTATAGCCGTAAGGGATATCCATTCCCGGGCCGCCGAGGTTGAGAACCTCCGTAAAAGTACCATACATTATATCCCAGGAGTCTTTAGCAGGCTCTACGGAAACTATTCCCTTGTCAAAATCAAAGAAGGCGAAGTTGTGGTTTACGTCTTTTTGGATTTCTATTGATTCAAAGCTGGTTGCATTGATATCAGCATATTCCAGGGTATAGTTTCCCCCGCTTTGAAGTACACGAACTTTTTTCCAGTTGCGGTCTCCGTCACGTTTTATGATAAATACCTTATTTTCCGCAGCTACAGGGCTTATAGTGCCAAATGCCGTGGTTTCCAAATTGCCATCCGGCGTGTCCACCCAGGCTGCCCCTCCGACAGAAGGATCGAAATTTGGCGGCGGTATCTGCATTTCATAGGCAAAATTGAGCGTGTCCTGAGCAGTGACTTCGTTGAGATCATATTTTTCTATGGGCCGGGCCATTGTATAAGCACCGCTATTGAGTACCACCTTGTGCTCTCCCTCGACCGTGTAAAAACCCAAATCCCAACTGTATTTCTCAATAGTAGTCTGCTGCAATTTGCTTAGGTCAACAAAGGCCTGTTTGGTAAAATCTGTTCCCCCTGCATTCAATTCTATTGTTCCGGATGGGGCTACGAAATTTTCAGAAAAGGTAATGGCAATCGACGTATTGCTGCCCTTAAGCATATTTTCGCCCGTATCTTCCAATGAGATGGTGATTATTTCATCCTCCTGAATGTTGAGGGCAGTACCTGCATAGATATTGAAACTTAGCGACTCATCGCCAGCTTCATAAGGAACGGTAATAGCATTGCTTGTCGCTGCCGGATCTGTATAAAAGTCAGCGTCACTGCCATAGCTGAGTCCGTCGGCGTCAACGGTCAATAAAAGGTTGCCGCTATGGTCCACAGGCCTGGAAAAGGTGATGCCAAGCTCAGCAGCAGGCGATGCGGACGAAATTCCCAATTCCTGATTGGTGAAGTTTACGGTAACAGGTTGAGTTGTCTCGTCATCATCCGAACAGCCTACCCAAAAGTAGGCAATCAGAAATATCAATAGTGTAGAAAGTTTGTTGTTCATTTTATTATAATCGGTTATTTAGTGAAGTGAAAATTTAGTTTAAGGAAATAGGATCTGCCGTAAGCAATACTGACTGGACCGTTCTGGCTGTGTGCATTTTCACTGTCATTGCTGGAATTAGTGATAGAAGTCACATCTAAAATATTTTTAGCACCTACGCTCACGGTGATGTATTTACCCCAGTCTTTGCTGACGTTCAAATCAAGCAATTGATAAGACGCTGATTTTGCCACTACCGGAGTGTCAGCTCCCGTTTCAGGATCCTGGATTAACTGGTAATTCTTGGTTGCGCCCGTGTATTTATAAAAAGCATTGAAGCTGATAGCGGGCTTGGCCCATAAATATTGAATGTTTGCATTTATCTCGGGGGAGAATAAATATTGCGGTATGTCCCCTCTAAAGCTTTCATTGAGCAATTGGTACCTGCCGGTGTAGGTGATGCCGCTGGCCATTTTTAAATTCCTGATATTGTAGGTGAATTGCAGCAAACCTCCGGTAGACTTATATTTGAGCAGATTGGTATAAGTGGTTGTTCCGTTGGCATCGTTGGGCGTATATAAGGCAATGCGGTTATCAATATAATTGTAAAATCCCCCGACACTTACCTGCAAAGGAAGCTCCTCGAAAGTATGGCTTATTTCCCCATTAATATTATGCGAATACTCAGGTTCCAGGTCCTCATTGCCAATGATATTATGGTTGGAATCTATAAATTCGTGGTATAATTCACGGATGGAAGGAGACCGGAATCCTCTGCCATAGCCGAAACGTAATTGTAACCGCTCTGAGAAATCGTATTTCAGATTCATAGAAGGAACGGGAATAGTAGAAAAAATACTGTTATAGCTTGCCCGGATCCCAGGCCTGATCTTTAAGCGGTTTCCAATTTTTAGTTCGGCTGAAATAAAAAGCGCCAAAGCAGTCAGATCTTTATCACCATCACTTAATTTAGTTCCTCCTGCTGTTTCTAATGTGCCTTCTAAACCAATTTGTGTGTTAAGCCACTCATTAGCAAGGATATCAATAGCAGTGTTCCTGAAAAAGAAGGCCCGATAAAATGTGAGATCCTGCTCACTGCTCATTGTTTGTTGCTCCTCGTTAGTTACCATATTTTCAATGAATTGCCGGGTGGTGCGCTCATAGTCGGTATAAGAGGCTGCTGTATTGATCCGTATTTTTCTCAAGTTCCATGAAGCCTGGATCTGATGGTTCCAGCGCCGGGTGTGGTATTCCTCATCAAGCGCAAAAGGATCTTTTAAAGGATTATTGCTGTTGACTTCTCCGAAATTTTCAAGCAATTCATCGAGATAATTCAACTTATAGTAAATGGAAAAGTCGTCCTTTTCATAGCGCAAAAGACCATTGAAGAAATATTGGGTCTTGGGATACCAGGCTTTGCTGCGGCCTTCATTTTCGCCTTGCCAACCACCAAAGCGGTTTATTCTGCCGCTTAGCTGCGAATACCAATGCTTTGCCGGTTTATAGCCAATTTGTACGGAAGGAGCATGGATGCCCTTACTGAAAAAGCTGTGTTCATTGCCTACCGTCTCCTCGTGAAGCGCAACTTCAAGATTAAATTTCCCGTCAATGTCCTTTTTGGTAATGATATTGATCACCCCTGCGAGTGCATCCGATCCGTAGTTCACCGCCATAGGACCTTCTACTATTTCAACCCGTTGTATGTCCTCAATATTGATTTGATTCAGGTCGATTTCGTTGTTTACCCCGCTGCGGCCAACCATAGGGACACCATCTAAAAGCACCTTTACGTTCTGTCCGGAAATTCCCTGTATGGATATTCCCGATATCCCGGTAGCATTGTCACGGCTGAACCGGATGTTCAGAACATTGCTTAATACATCCTGTAGTGAAACCGCGCCCTGTGCTTTGATCCTGTCCTGTCCCAGAGTGGTAACATTAAATACCGAGTTCCGGGCTGATTGAGGTTCATATTGGCCTGTGATCACCACCGCATTTAAATTGGTGCTGCTTTCATGGAGAAGAATGGTGACAGGACCACTGGATTTTATGGTATCCGACTTAACCTCATAACCAAGGTGGCGAACTGTATAGATAAAAGGCGGATCAAAAGGAGGGATCACCTGCCCTCTCTCGTCTGTAATTTCAAGCGTATTTATAATAGTATCCTCGATTGCGTAAAAGTTAACTGCTGCCCCTTCAATGGCTTTTTTATCGTCCTCATTTTTTACAGAGAACAAATTTTGCTGCTGGGCCATGGCTAAGAGTGATCCCATCAGCAATAAAGCCGTAACAGGAATTGCTTTTCGGGTAGCAATAATCCATCTTATAATTCTATCTTTATTTTTATGCCACATATTGGTGTTATCCCCCCGTATTGAGGATAAATGTTTTATTTAGATCAATTCTAAATAACAAAGAACCAACATTTGATTTAAGGAATCAATTGCTATAAATGGTGAATTTTCATCTGGCTAGAGCTAGTGAAAAATCCTTATTACTAATGAGAAGGGGAGGGAGACAGTAGACGGTAAGCAGAAGACAGAAGACAGTAGAATGTAGATATAAGACAGAAGACAGAAGAGTGTAGAAATAGCCAAAAAAGGAGTTCAGACTTCTGAAGTTTGGCATCGAAGATTGTCGAAGTATCTTGACCAGGAAAAGCTTCAATAAAAAACTTCGGAAGTCTTGTTCAAAATAAGCAGACAATCCAAGAAAAGCGTTAAGTCATCTGAGGAAGCATAACCCAGAAAGAGCTTGCTCCGAACTTGTTTCGGAGGTGATATTATTATAGAA
>CAMPJM010000330.1 GCA_946886805.1 uncultured Flammeovirgaceae bacterium
ATTAATAGCAATTTAAACATTGAGATATAAAAGCTATTCAAATAGCCATAAGGGAACATCCTGTCTGGGAACCTCAGGAAGGCAGGTATTCACACCAGGTTCCTCGTCGGCAATGTTTGATCGCTGGATCCATGGATTTCCGGGAATTAAATTCACGATAGGTTTTTCTATGCCCACGTATACCAGTGGATCATATTGATACCTTCTTAAATCTGTCCAGGTTTCCATTTGCAGATACAAGGCCAGGTACTTTTGCAGCATAATATCTGAGATAGTCAGATTATCTGCCCCCACTGCAATTTCTGGGTTGCTCAAAAAGGCTGCTATATCTGCTT
This sequence comes from uncultured Flammeovirgaceae bacterium, assembly GCA_946886805.1. The sequence goes on from CAMPJM010000330.1 coordinate 336, forward strand.
CAATTACGCCGACTTTTCGCATACTCGCTTCTATTCCAGCCAAATAAGCATCATAGGCTCCGGCAGGATTTGTTGCCAATAATCCTTCCGCAAGAATAAACTGGGTTTCTGCATAAGTTATAAATTGAATGGGAGCCTCGCCGCGAGTATGCCAGGTATCTGCAGTCAGATTTACATTGCCATCAAGGTCGCCGCCAGTCAACTCGCCGGGGACTGTACCAATATATGCCTCTTCTTCACCTGTTTTTTCCATGTATATCGAAAGGCGTGGATCCTCGAGATCGAAAGCTCCTCTTCCCGCTAAAAGGTCAACAAGATAGGAACTGGGACGCATAATTTTAGTGGTAGCGTTTCCAATGAATCCATACCATGGATTCGCATTTTGCTCTTCGTAAAAAAGTTGCAGGTCATCTTCATTGGAGGTAAAGGACTGTTCAGCCCCCTGTACAGCAGTAGCTAACAAATCTGGCTGCTTATTAGACAAGTGCAGAAAATAGCGGGCCCTGATAGCGTGTGCTGCCTTTAGCCACTGCTCCAAATCGCCATTATAGATATAATCATTTTGCACTACCTGATAAATTTCCAATTCCGGCAGTGGACTTTGCAGGTCCTCTACGGCTTCATCTAACAAAGTAATGATATGTTCCTGGTATAGATCTTCCATAGTGTCGTAGCATGGGTACAGGTTCTCTGTACCCTGATTTGCCTCACTGTATGGAATTTGTCCATAAATATCAGTGGCAGTCATTAAATTTAAAGCCAATAAGGTTTTTGCTATTCCAGCGTAATTATATGCCCCTACTTCCTCTGCCCTTTGTATGATGTCCTGCAACGTAGGCAGGGCATCTGTGTAAAGTGGAGTCCAAAGTTGGTCGAAACCGTAAGGAGTATATTGGCTAATGGCCTGACCAGCAAGGTATTGCGGATATTGGATCCCATATTGGGCAGATCCATACTGTGTCTCAGATGTAAAGCGAATGGCACTGGGCAGCAAAGTTGAAAGCGTGGCTTCTTCAGATCCTACCCTTGCCGGGTCGTCATTAACATCAAGCATATTTTCACAGCCAGTTCCAAAAAGAAACCCTGCTATTAATAGTGTATGATAAAAATATCTTTTCATTTTTTTATATTTTATTTTTCACCCATTCGAAAACAGAATAACTTATTCAATTTTTCCGAGGTGGTTAGAAAGTGAGATTGAGACTTAAATAAATGCTTCTTGTAGCAGGTATATTGGTTCCTACATAACCATAAACATTACTTCCGGCACCGTAAGCACTTTGCTCAGGATCAAAACCTATAAAGGGGGAGGTCATCCAAAGGTTATTTCCTGTAACCGAGGCGGTAATGCCTGTGAATGGCGTACGCTCAAGCAATGATTCCGGCAATCTGTATGACAGGCTTACATTTTGTAGTCTTATATAACTTGCCTCCTGAAAGCCATTAAATTCGCTCGCCAGCCGATATCTAAAGGCTTGCCTGTATAACTCCTCAACTCCAATCTCAACAGGCTGTGTATTCTCCACCCATACAGGATCTTCAATAGTTCCGGTATTGGTGACACCATCAAAAATCACTAGCTTATTCCTGATCTCTGTTTCTGCCCCGGTGGGTGCCTCACCTCCGGTTCCACCATAGCGCATCCGTCGGTTGATATCAAATGCATAGCCTCCTTTTCTGAAAGTAAATAGAAAGCTTAGGTCAAAATTCTTAAATCTGAAGCTATTGTTCCATCCACCTTGCCAGTCAAGAAAAGCGTTTCCAAGATATTCTTCTTCTGCCAATGCTACTCCCCGCCAATTGTCATTTACATCAGGATAGCCGTTATTTATTACCAATCTTCCGTTATACTCACTTGCAGGGTCATCCACCCGGCTTAATTTCCAGCCATACCAATCTCCTGGTCTTCCCCCGGTTTGAATGCGCTGCTTGACCTAGGGCGTTTCGGGCTGAAAAGTAATAACGTCCACTCCTTCCGGCATGCTTAATACCTCACTTCTGAGTCGCGTCCAGTTTAAAGTAGTAGTCCAGTTGAAATTTGGCGTTCTTACGATATTTGCATCCAGTAAGAGTTCAATCACTTTATTCTGAATTTCTCCCGCATTGGTCACGTAAGCAGTAAATCCTGTGGCTCTACTGGTAGGAATCGGGACAATCTGGTCTACAGAATTTTGTATCGCATAGGTCGCATCCAGTCGAATCCTGTTATTGATAAAAGCCATATCAACGCCGAACTCAAAAGCCTTGGTTCGTTCAGGCTTCAATTCTTCTGACCCAATGCTGCCGTCCCTGTCAACACCTGCAATGCCTCTGAAAGGGGTCATAGTTGAATAATAATTTCCAACCAGGTAAGGGCTTGCATCTTTACCCACTTCAGCATAGGATGCTCTTAATTTTCCAAAATTAAAGATCCTGTTGTTAGAAAGGCCAAGGGTTTCTGTAAACACATAGCTCAAACTCACAGAGGGGTAGAAAAACGACCTGTTTTGTGCTGGCAAGGTAGAAGACCAGTCATTCCGGCCGGTGATATCCAAAAATAAAGTCTCCCGGTAATTAAGTTTCGCATCGGCAAACACCCCAATAATATTCCTTTCTGTGGGAAAAGAACGGACGGTATATTCACCCAGGTTATTGATGCTGCTAAATTGCGGTAAGATAAAGTTTGTACCTGAACCCTGGACGTTAGTGGTATTAATTGTGGTTACCTGGTTTCCTAAAGTCACTGACAGACCCAAATCTTCTGTTAATTGCTGCTCGGTGGATATAAGAAGATTACTGTTAATTTCCTGATAGGTAAGAAACTGCTCAGTAATACTACCGTTGCTGCCAGCAGAAAGTAGTAGGGAAGGTCTGGCGATTAAAAACTTTTCATTCGAGTAATGGTCGATACCTACCCTGTAGTTAATATTCAGCCAGTCAGTTATATCGTAATTCAAACCTAAATTCCCGATAATCCTGTTCAGTTTTTCGTTTTGAAACGCATTCTCTGCAAAATAAAATGGATTCTCTAATTGTGTAGTATACCTGTAAGGAGAACCATCAGGATTAAGCACATGGTCCATATTTACATCAGGTGCATAGCGGGTGGCATACGATATTACGCCAGATCCACCCACACCCATGCGAGGATTTGTGCCATCAGAATTAATATAATTGGCAGAACCATCTATAGTCAATTTTTCCGTAGCTTTTAAACTTGCGGCGATCTTTACAGTTGTTCTTTCAAATATTGAATTTGGTACCACACCGCTTTGATCTAATCTTCCAAGAGAACTATAGAAAGTAGCTTTTTCATTTCCACCGGAAAAAGAAAAATCGTTCTGAAATTGATGGCCTGTCTCAAATAACTGGTCCCACTGATCATAAACTTCTACCCCTGCAGGAATCAAAGGGCCGTCTGCTCTGTAATCGGATGGATTAAATGCGCCATTATATCCCCTGCCATATTTCTTTTGCAGTTCAGGCCTCCGGTATACGTCATCAAAGCTGTAGGAAGTTTTGAAGTTAAAAACAGTTTCGCCTGCTTTACCAGATTTGGTAGTGACTATTACAGCACCATTGGCCGCCCTTAGTCCATAAAGTGCAGAAGCTGCAGGCCCTTTTAATATAGAGATAGATTCAATATCTGCAGGATTAATGTCTGCAAACCTGTTTGAATTAGAGAAGTTTGCTTCTCCTCTTCCGCCTGTAATATTGGTTTCGTTGCTGATAGGAATCCCATCTATTACGAACAGTGGTTGATTGTTGGCATTCGGATTTAAAGAATTAATCCCTCTGATCACAATATCACTACCTGCTCCTGGAGCACCGCTGCTACTTGTAATATTTACTCCTGATACTCGACCCCTTAAAGCATTTAACGGATTCGGCTGATTGGTTTCCCTGATTTTTTCACTGCTGATCTCCTGTACGGAATATCCCAGGGATTTTCTCTCCTGCTTTATTCCAAAAGCTGTTACGACAACTTCAGAAAGCGTCTCCACATCACCATACAAAGTGACATCAACGGTACTCCTGTTTCCTACCTCTACGTCTATTGTCTCATAACCGACGTAAGAAACGGTGATGATATTTTCCCCTTCCGGAATTGCAAGTTCATAATCACCTTCAATATCAGTAATTGTACCTATAGTGGTACCTTTTAGAATAATATTGGCACCAACAATTGGTGAGCCATCCAATGCATCTGTTACCTTTCCTGAAATGGTACGGTTCTGTGCCCAGGAATACTGCGCAATAAACAACAGTAACAGGGTTACCCAAATTCTGTAGTTTTTTCTCATCCCTTAATTATTTAGTGGTGAATTGTTAATTGATCGGAAAAAAAATAGTCCTAATTTTTATACATCAAATTTTCATAATTAATAGCAGATTTCAATCCCTGAAAACAGGGATATTGAAGAAATATCAAAAAGATTTTCAAATTAATTGATCAAAATAGAAAAAGAACCTTCGCTTTTTGAAACTGTTTAATGGGTTTGCGATCTTATTTTTGGGTGTTGGAGGAATTAGCTGGATATTTTCGATGCATGGGTCGGATTTGGATTTTCAGGACAAAATTTGCTTGAGCATTGGTCGCTGTCAGGAGACAGCACCCGGAGGTAGTAGACTACTTCTTTGTGGTGGCATCTCTCTTGTCTGAATCAGGATTTACAGAATTATGAGATTAAAAGGATTTTAAGCGTTGTGTCGGAGGAAGTATCTTCGCTGGTCGTAGTGTCCCGCTACGATCTCTCTGGTCGCTGTCGGGGGACAGCGATCGGTGGTAATGGTGACGGCGGCAGTAGTGTCAGGCGTTCGCTGGTCTTACGTTTCGCAACGATCTACGCAACCTGAGCGTCTCGCTCAATTGCATCTTGAATTATCGTTGCGCCCGTTGCGAAAT
>CAMPJM010000331.1 GCA_946886805.1 uncultured Flammeovirgaceae bacterium
CAATCCATTGATAGCGCTTCTTTTTCACCAATAGAAAAACCAAAAGGAGGCCTTATAACCTTGGTAATAGAAGCTTCAAAAAACGACGAGCTGGTCGAATGGATGATGAATGCCGAACTTAGGAAAAGTGGCACAATAGCAGTACTTGGCAGAGAAACCGAGGGGGCCATGAGAAAACTCGTTTTTAAAAATGCCTATTGCGTACAATTTCACGAAAGATTCCGTTCTGTGGGTGCTTCGCCCATGCAAACCTCCCTGACTATTTCTTGTGGAGAGTTGAAGGTAGATAATAATACTTATAAAAGCGACGGATTTCCTACTTAATATGGTACAAGGATATAATTATATAAAACAACTGTTGGAGGCTACCATGCAGGAAGCGGTAGACGTAGCCAACCACCAGTATAGAACGTGCCAGGAAAAGGATTATACAGTAACGCTCACAAGAGTGCTTGATGAGAAAATGGGGGATTTAGCTCTCCGGCTTCCGGGCTTAGCACTAAACGCAGGCTTAACCAGCAGTATAGATGCCGAAATTAGCGTTAATGTGGTCATAGAGGAGCTGAATATGACTGCAATAGAAATTTATGATGCTAATAACAAAATACCTGGAAAAATTTCTACAAGCTATAAGACGCACGCAGGCTTTACTGCCAATAATAAGAAATACGAAATTAAATGTTGGATAGAAATAAGTCCAGTGAAATTTCAAATTGACCCTAAAAAGGTTCAAAGCGGTGTCCCGTTTAAGCTGAACGACAACGGCACTGATACGATTCCCTTCACAGATGGTGCGACACTACCTTTTTTTAGGGATGTGCCACCACCTGTGGTTATAAAAGACGCGGAGGAAAAGAAGGAGGAGGGCTGGTTAGGAAAGGGTCTGGATTTTACAAACAAGCAGTTTAATTTTGGCGCTGATCTAACGGACGGAATCGTTACGGGCTACAATAAAATAGAGAATGATTTTCTGAGAAGCAAATACCATAAATTATCAAAGCTGAGTTTTATCAAATGGAAATCAGGAGAGATGTTCCAAAAAGCAGAAAAATGGATAAAGGGTGGAACAAAATTCGGAAAATACGCTGGACCGGCCGGAACATTGTTGTCTGCCGGAATGGTGTGGTATGAGATTGAAAATAATAAATGGGATGCTCACACTATAGTGGATGGCGCAATGGTAGCAGTAGCTGGTACTATTTTAATTATAGCAGCGGTTACAACAGCTCCCGTAACAGGTACTGCTGCTGCTATCTTGATGGGTTTTGCCGCATATGGAGTAATTGATTATACTTTAGATGCCAGTGGATGGCTAGATACCAATTTTGGCCGAAAATCAGAACTTTGGGATTAAGCTTATAAAATATGAAAAAATGCTAAAAGTATTTCTAAAATACGATTTTGCTCTTGCAACATGGTTTGTTCCTAAGAAAAACACAGGTATTGAACCTGTCATCTCCCATTTATTTTTAACAAAAATTAGTTTTATTTTCTTTGCACTATTTGCTGTTGTTATTAATCTTCTACCTTTCTCAATACCATCAGAGATTACTACGATATTGTTAATACTTATAATAGCGTTAATTATGTACGGCTTTCAAAAAACAGTGGCAAGATCAGTGAAAAAATATGAGCTAAGAAAAGAGTATAAATACCTGACCAAAGGAGAGCGGAGAAAAAGAAATGCGATTGGTCTTTTTCTTATGTTCTTTGTCTATTTAGGAGCTTGTTTTGTAGCTATAATAATGTCGGGTGATTAGGGACTCTCTTTGAACTGAATGACAACGGCACCGATACGATACCCTTCACCGATGGTGCAACACTGCCTTTTTTTAGGGATGTGCCACCACCTTTGGTTATGAAAGACGCGGAGGAAAAGACGGAAGAGAGGGACTTGTTTGGTGAAGCTTATGATTTAGGCCAGAAGAATTATAATCTTGGGGTGGATGGAAGCGATTTATACAGCAAATGGTATTTTAAAGAAAAAGGTCAGTTGAGGCGCAACAAGATCCATAAGTTTTCTGAGTTAACAGAAAGAAAATGGAATTGGAAATGGAATTCAGCAAAGGTATCTAAGACCACCAGAAGTTGGGCACGATCCGGATCAAAAATTGCCAAAAGGTTTGGACCTTGGGGTTTGGGTTTGTCTGGGGGAATGGTGGTTTATGAAGTAGGAACAGATACTTGGGATGCCCATACATTTGTTGACGGAGCTTTAATAATTGTAGGCGTGGGTCTATTAATTTTTGGTGGATGGGCCGTAGCAGGCACTGTGGTAGCGGCTTATGGAGTAGCAGACTATCTTTTCGATTTAGGTGGGATGTGGGATTCAGGTGTAGGTCGTGAATCAGGTATATGGGATTAATTTTAAATTAAATGATAAAAACATTATTAAAATACGATTATTGTACGGCAGAATGGTTTGCTTCTTCTCATGACAGGGTTTTGCCTGGGGTGTCGTTTATCTTTTTAGGAAAATTGAGCTGGATTTTTTTGTCATTATATTGCATTGCTTTGCATTATATTCCCTACAAGTTTTCAATAGAAGTGCTTGTTATTGGGGTTATGGCAGGCATGTTTTTAATCGTGTATAGCTTGCAAAAAACAATTTGGAGGCTGGTCAGGAAATATGATTTGAGAAAAGAATATAAGTATTTAAGCAAGAGTGAAAAAAGAAAAAGAAATTTTGTTGTATTAGCAAGTTGTATACTTGTCTACGGTGGCTCTTTTTATATCGCCGTTAAAATGATTGGTGGATATGCAGTTAATTAAAACATTTCTTTTCTGCATGAAATGCTAAGAAATATTTTAAAATATGACTACTGCCTTGCCGAATGGTTTGTGCCCAAAAAGCGGGTAATGGGGATTGAGCCAATGGTTTCTTTTTTATTTTTAACAAAGGTTAGTTTTGCTTTTTTTGCGTTTTATTTTACGTTTATTAGCTATTTGCCATTTAGGCCCGCTTCAGAAATTGTCATTACAATTTTGGTGGGAGTTGTTTTATTCATAATGTGCGGGTTTCATAACGCAGTGGCAAGATCAGTGAAAAAATATGAGCTAAGAAAAGAGTATAAATGCCTGACCAAAGGGGAACGGAGAAAAAGAAATGCGATTGGTCTTTTTCTTATGTTCTTTGTCTATTTAGGAGCTTGTTTTGTAGCTATAGTAATGGTAGGGTAACCCACCTATAGTAAAAAGTGCGAGTAGTAATAATAATGAATGATTAAATTTTTTTTAAAATACGACTACTGCCTTGCGGAGTGGTTTGTTCCTAAAAAAAGAAAATCAGGGATTGAGCCTATGGTATCCTATCTTTTTTTAGGAAAATTAAGCTTTATATATTTTTCGATTTATTGTATAATCATTCATTATATACCTTACAAGCTCTCAATTGAAGCTTTAGTAATAGGAATAATGGCTGGCATGGCTTTAATTATGTATGGCTTTCAAAAATCAGTTGCACGATGGATGAAGGAGTATGAGTTAAGAAAGGAATATAAATATTTACCCCTAAACGAAAGAAGAAAAAGGAATTTTATTGGATTAACAAGCTGTATATTTATTTTCTATGGGTCATTCTTTATTGGTGTGAAAATGATTGGTGGATATGCGGTTAATTAAACACTCTTTCTGGCTGCTTTAAATGTTAAGAAGAATACTTAATTATGACTACTGCCTTGCCGAATGGTTTGTACCCAAAAAACGGGTAATTGGGATTGAACCAATGGTTTCTTTGTACTATAGTTGACAGAATATTCAATTATTCAATTGGTTCTTCAATTTTATGCATTGGTATTGCTTTTCAATAAAGAATCTGTTCAATGGTATATGAGAGCAACTAAAAAATCGCTTTAATTATTTAGTGTTTGTACTTTTGTGTTAACCTCCAGTTGAAAAATGATTAGTGGATATCTGCAAGCTAAACGTTCATTTCCCCCTAAAAACCCTTTTAAATAAACTTTACCTTGAAAAGTAAATTCAATTTTTTTACGACATACTTTATAAGCATCTTCTCCCTTTTATTTTTTTTGGGCCTTGGAGGTCTGTTAACAACAGTAGGCATTTTGGAAATACATATTCCGATGATAATTATTGGGTTAGCCTTTATTTCTGCGGGTGTATATGTCGTGTATTGGACGATAAAACAGGTACCTCGGATACACATAGACCATACTAAAATCCGTTTGGTAACGCTATTTGATTGTAAAGAAATTTTTTGGGGAGATATAAAAAGAATAAGATTTACAGGAAAAGGTTCATTTGTCGCAAACTTAAACACCCCCACTGAATGTATGACAATCTTTATGCGAGACGGGAGAAAGGTGCAGGTTTTTGACCAATTTTATTCCAACTCTCCTTTATTAAAACAATATGTAAAAAGATTTCATGAGCGAGAAAGAAATTCGAATTCAATTATTCTCACAGAAACAGATATTAATTACCAATTGATCAGACTTGAAAAATTTAAATATGTAAAAGGACGAAAATATTCATTATCTAATTTTACTTTAATCGTAGCTATTCCATTATTTATTATATTCTTAAAAATTGAGAAGCCTGATAATCCGGCACTTCTGATGCTATTTACGGGTTTTCTTTATCTTTTTTTATTCTTAATAACTGCCTTTTCAAGTAACTATATAGGTATATCTAATAAATTCCTGATAGTGAAAAACAATTATTTTCCATGGATACGAAAAATTTATCTCCTAACAGAAATTAAGGAAATAGTATTTGAGTCTCCACCAAAAATACCTGATTGCTTTAGAATTATTACCCATTCTTTTTCGAATAAAAGCTTTCCGGCAAGACTATTACGTGATAAGGATTGGAAAGCACTGAGTAAATTAATAAAAGCAGAAGGTGTTAGAGTTAGAAATGAACTATTATAGATTAGTTCTATTGCTCAGTTCTTACGAATCATGTTCCCCTTCACTGCAAAAATTATTTTCATCCAGATAATCAATGTGCTTCATTTTATCTACCGCCTCCACTAACACCAAGCACAAATTACCCGACACAAAAAACACCTGATAATTTAAATCTACCAGGTGTTTCTTAATATTTTTTAGAAAAGCCTATTTCTTGACTTTATCTGACAACTGGCTTTCATTCATCATCTTCTGTTTTAACTGAACAGGTTCGGTAGTTTTTTTCTTCATTCGCAAATTTAGAACCTCTACCAATAATGAGAAGAAGATAGCGAAGTAAACATA
>CAMPJM010000332.1 GCA_946886805.1 uncultured Flammeovirgaceae bacterium
TAATTATTTTTAACGCCAAATTAAATAATAAGTAGCATAAATTGTAAAAATGGAAATGAAACCATTATCAAATTAAGCCACCCAATATATTTTAGCAAAAAACATCTATTGTAGTCAAATATAGACTTTTCATCAATCAATTTCTAATAAAATAGGGCAGTGATCGGAATGCAAAGCTTCTTTTAGGATAGCAGCCCGTTTAAGCCGCTGATTCATTGCTTCAGTAGCCATATGGTAGTCGATACGCCACCCCAAATTCTTCTGCCTTGCGCCCGCACGGTAGCTCCACCAGGTATAATTATGAGGCTCCGGATTGAAAAACCTGAACGTATCAATAAATCCACTGTCAATGAATTCGCCCATCCAGCTTCTCTCCTCTGGTAAAAATCCCGAAGAGTTTTTATTCGTTTTAGGATTATGAATGTCTATCGGCTGATGGCAGATGTTATAGTCTCCACTGATAATCAAGTTTGGCCTGGTGATTTTGAATAGCTGAATATAATTGTAAAAATCTTCCAGCCATATCATTTTGAAATCCTGTCTTATTTCCCCACTGGAGCCTGATGGCATGTAAACACTCATCAAAGAAAAGTCGTCGAAATCAAGGGTCAGAACCCTGCCCTCACAGTCATACTTGTCAATACTACACCCTAAAACGATATCTTTAGGCTTAATCTTGGTTAATATTGCCACCCCACTATAACCTTTTTTTTCTGCCGACATCCAAAATACCTGGTATCCCAACGCTTCGAAGATTTCAAAATCTAGCTGATCAGGATTTGCCTTTACCTCCTGCAGGCAAACCATATCAGGATTCGCAGCAATTAACCATGATATAAATCCTTTTGAGAGCGCGGCCCGTATTCCATTTACATTATATGAAATAATCTTCATTGGTATTTTGTTTTTATAGCTTTGAAAAATTCCGTTGATGAACCATCCTGCACAGATATCGATACTCTTCCAACCGAAAATCTTTTTGCCACTTAATAGAAAGGAATCAAAGATCTCGAACCGAGAAAATAAAGAATGGGAAAGAGAACAATAATAGAATTATCTAACAGCAAATAAAATTGATCCGTTTCAAAATTCTAAGGCAATTTCATTCTCAAAATATTCGATTAGATGCATTTTTAGCACCTTTTCTTGTTCCAAAAGATCAAAATGAGGTAGCTTCTTTATCAATTTCCAATGAGGCCATCCTTGCTCATCAATACCCTCTAATTCATAAAAACCGGATAAACTCAATACTTTGCATATAGCAATGTGCATTAAATCTTGCTTTTCTTCCTTGGAAAAGACCCTTTTGCCCTGGCCAAGTTCCTGAACGCCTATAAGAAAAAGCACCCCATTTACATCCGCAGGCTTTTTTCCAATCACCTCTCCCAACTTATTCAATAATCGGTGCCATCTGCGCTCCTGATCCAAATCTCTTTTAAACATGGCTTTCCTTTTCTAAAGCTTCCCAAAATTCTACCGCGCGTCGTAGATGAGGTACCACAATAGTTCCGCCGATTAGATTGGCTATTGCAAATACTTCAAATACTTCTTCTTTTGTAAGGCCTGCTTCTTTGCATTTGCCAAGATGGTATTTGACGCAATCGTCACATCTCAGAACCATCGAACAGGCAAGCCCTATCATTTCCTTGCTTTTGATATTTATTGCACCTTCTGCATAGGCGTTGGTGTCAAGATTGAAGATCCTTTTTATGATTTTATTATCAGCTTCCATGATCTTCTCGTTCATGGTACTTCTATAATCGTTGAAATCTTTAACTAAATCCATTATATTACAATTTGTTACCGCAAATATAAGGTAATATGTAAAATTATAAGGATTTTAACCGGCTAGGAATTGATCAGCGATTTTATTTCTTTATTGTTTCCCCATTATTGCTTTACATGTAGAGAGAACCTTGTGAAAGGTGAAGAGTATCTTTGTTCGCATTGCCGGCTGATTTTACCGAAGACAAACGTTCATAAGCTATCGGAAAACCCGCTTTTGAAAAGGTATGGCGGATTATTGCCTATTGAGCAGTTCTTTGCTTACCTTAAGTTTACCAAAGGTGGCAAAGTTCAAAAAATAATGGAAAAGCTAAAATATGAAAACTGTCCTGAGATTGGGACAATACTGGGGCAATGGTACGGTGCAGATTTGAAGGAAACCGGATTTATAAATCAGTTTGATTTAATCGTTCCTGTGCCATTACACAAAAGCAAGCTGATGAAGAGAGGGTATAATCAAAGTGACTATTTTGCTAAGGGCCTTTCCAACGCTTTTGATGTACCATGGGACGGCGCAGTGCTAAACCGAGTATTAAAAAATGAAACACAAACTAAAAAAAATAGATCTGAGAGATTCAAAAACGTAACAGGAATCTTCGAGTTAGCTAAAAAGGAAGATGTAAAGGATAAAAGAATACTACTTGTTGACGATGTTATAACCACAGGAGCAACACTATTCGCCTCTGCTCAGCCACTTTTAAGCGGAGGCTGTGGTTCAATTAGTTTAGCGACGCTGGCAATAGCACAGTAATCTGTCTGGAATTTATTAAACAGTCTTTTTCCCAAAAAAACGGTTCAAATTAGCTAAACTTGCTAAGTTTTTAGACGCACTGTTTTCACTACGATTTTGAAAAGAAGCAATATTGTTAAAGGATATGAAAAAGAATAGGTTGAGAAATAGAATAGGAACATATATTGTTATTTGCACACTACTGGCAGTTGTCTTTTCAACTTCATGTAAAAATCAGTCGGCAAAGAGTATCGGAGAGAGTTTTGAGAATTTTTATTCAAGATTTCATTCCGATAGTATTTTTCAATTGGAAAGGATTCGATTTCCTTTACCAGGTATAAATACAGATGAAATGGCGATGGACGACACCATTTATTATTGGGAGGTAGAAAATTGGGAAATGCATCACGATATGAACTTAGATACTACTGATTTTATAGTCGAAAAGAATATTTCTGACTCTTTAGCCATTGAAAAGATCTATCAGGAAAATTCTGGCTTTATGATTGAAAGAACCTTTAAAAAGTTAGATGGCAGGTGGTATTTGGTCTATTATAAAGATGTGAACCTGTAGGAAACAAGTTCAAAAATAGTCCTTCTTTGCAACAAGGACTATTGATAACAGCGATTTATTTCTGTCGTCATTCCAAATCAATGTTTTATACTAACCAAATAGGAAAGGATCTTTGAGAGATTAGTTACTTCAATATTTTTGGTGAGAGGGTAGCTATCTGCCCCAGGAGTGATTACGTACAATTTTTGAAGCCCAACATCTTCCATCGCAATAAAAGTTCCTTTGGTAATAGAAGGGGCGTTAGTTAATTTTATCTCGGCAGCTAATAGCCATTGGTTATTCCTACGTATGAGCAGGTCTATTTCTGCACCATCTTGGGTACGATAGTAATACATTTCATCATCGGATTGTAAAACCATTGCTATTTGACTAATTACAAAACCCTCCCACGAGTTTCCGGCAAGAATATTTCCAAGGAGCGAATCATACGAAAATATACCAGACAAATAATGCAACATACCAGAATCTTTTACATAAACCTTTGGTGATTTTATCACTCTCTTTTTTATGTTGGTATGCCATGGGGGTAGCTGAGATAACAAAAAAGCATTTGTCAGAAAATGGATATAAGTTTTTATTGTTGGTACCGTAAGCCCCATGGATTTGGAATAGGTGCTATAGTTTAATATGCTGCCATTTGCAGATGATATCATTCGTAATAATTGAAGAGTCACACTCGGATCCGCAGGAAGACCATACATAGGGAGATCTCGCTGGACATAACTTTGAGTAAAATTACGATACCATCTTTGGATGAATGAAGGCTTACCAGACAGAATCGGCTCAGGAAATCCACCATAAAGCCATAGAGTTTGTACATCAATTTTATCATTAATTTCCAAAAGAGACAGGGGAAACATTTCCAAATAGTTTATTCTTCCTGCAAGACTTTCAGAACTTTGGCGTAATAAAGAAGGTGTGGCTGATCCTAATACCACAAATCTCCCGGGCTTCCTATTATCATCTACTAATGAACGAAGAAGAGGGAACAATTCAGGTACATGTTGCACCTCATCTAAAATTATAGTTTTATCCGCATGTTGAGTGAGAAACAATTCCGGATCAGTTAACTTATTTAAATCTGAATTTCTTTCTAAGTCCAGATAAATAGTATTAGACTCATTTCTCAATTGTTTCACCATCGTTGTTTTCCCTACTTGACGAGGACCAATAATACCCGTAACAGGAAATTCTTTCAGGGAACTATAAAATTCTTTCTCTAGTAGTCGCTTTATCATCCCTGCAAATTTAAAAATAAATTTTAAATTTGCAGGGATGAACCAACAATATTTTTCTCCCTATGATCCTCATGAGAATGAGTATATTGAGGATTGCCATTGTATCGCTTGAAAAAAGACGCGGAAGCAGATATTTTCTCCATATAAATACTACTTGACCCGAAAGTGTGCTAATCTTTGCAGAAATTAACCCATTAATACTGATAAGACACCGATACTCCACCATAATAATTCCTTTCCGGGGCAGGTTGATAGAACCTTCCGCCAAAAGGATTTAGATCATTTCCAAGGCTATATTTTTCATCTAATAAATTATCTGCTCCTGCATATAAATGAAAGCTGAAGTTGTGCCCCAAAGTTTTCCGGTATCCAATTTTGGCAGTCATAAGATTATAGCTATTTGCAAAAACATTATTAGCATCATTTAAGGGTATTTCATCGGTATAGTTATAATTTAGATTGCCATACATACCAAAATTGCTCGCTATGTCCATTCCCAACCAAACCGTATGAGGCGCAACCCCGGTTAATTTATTTCCGGAATGATTAGAATCCCCTTTTATATATTCTTTAAATTCAAAATCGTGATAAGCGTAATTCAATCTGAAATTCAATTCAGAGATGGTCGCATATTCATTTTCTATAGCCATATAACTTAAAGCAGCTTCCAAACCTTTTTGGCTGGTACTGCCCGCATTTTTAAACAGGTCTGTTCCTCTTTCGCTGGTATAATCCACAATACTTTCAGAAAGGTTTAAATAGAAGAAGGTAATATCATAGGCGATCCGTTTCTGTAGCACTGTTCCGCGTAGTCCCAATTCATAATTTGTTCCTTTTTCAGGCTCTAAATCTAAATTTATGCTGCCTTCATTCGTACGGAC
>CAMPJM010000333.1 GCA_946886805.1 uncultured Flammeovirgaceae bacterium
GGGTTCGAATCCCTCTCCCGATTCGTTGGGACTCAGTGGTAGAGAAATGGACTGTAAATCCATCTTGACGAAGTCGACTACTTCTAAAAATAGTCTCCTTTAAAAGTAGGGGAAAGAAAACCTGCTCGTAGCAATAGAGCAGTCTAGTAAGAGCTTTGCAAGTGTGAGGATACAGCCTTGAGAAGTTGAGTTACTTTTCTAAACTGTTCTTTTTGTTTTAAACGACTAAGTTCAAAAAAACTGAAAGTAATGTTTAGAAAACTAACCTGACAAGTCAGGATCAATCGCGCTTCCGTTTTTGAAAGATGGTTTTCTTAATCTTACTTTTTTTAAAATGCAATGCTATAATTAATAAATATAAAAATGAAAAGATCTTCAAATAGGCTCTGATTAAATAAAAATCTTAAAAATTAGCTTTTTTTTACCTCACCCCATCCCTCTCCTAAAAAGAGAGGGTTTAAACGGACTAATTTTTAAGATTTTATTTCAACCCCATTGCTTATAAGAGGGCGGTGTCAGAGCCTTCGGGTCATAAAGGATAAATTACACAACAATGAAAAGAGTGAGAATTAACACAGGTAAAGTTGGTTTGGTATTCAGGCACGGTAACTATTTAAAGACGATTACCGAAGGTTCCTATTGGTTGCTTCCATTTGATGAAGTGATGCAATATGATATGTCGAAGCCTTTTATTCCTTCTATTGAACTGAATATTTTATTAAGAGATGAAGCATTGGCAAATCAATTGACTGTAGTCGAAGTGAGTGACACAGAAATTGTGTTCCAATACGAAAATGGTAATCTTAAGCAGCTATTGACTGCGGGAAGATATGCGTTTTGGAAAGGAATTACAGCTTATGATTTTGTAAAAGCAGACATGAGCCAGATTGAAATTCCATCCACTATTAGCGTCAATACTCTCCAAAAGAGAGAAGTATTGCCTTTTGTTAGAGTCTATTGCGTAGAAACTTTTGAAAAGGGGATTCTTTTTATAGATGGTAAATTCGAAAAAATGCTGGACACCGGTACCTATCATTTTTGGCGAAACGCCGCAGTCATTTCTGTATTGAAGGCAGATATGCGACAGTTGCAGGTCGAGGTTTCGGGCCAAGAGATTTTGACCAAAGATAAAGCAGCGTTACGTGTGAATTTTTACGCACAGTACAAAGTGACTGATATTGTAAAGGCTTTAATTGAAAATAGGGACTTTGAAAAGCAATTGTATATTTTGTTGCAATTGGCCTTAAGGGAGTTTATCGGTACACTGTCATTAGATGAGCTATTGGAGAAGAAGGATTCCATTTCCGAATATGTAATCAGCAGTTTAAAAGAGAAAACCGATGTACTAGGAATAGAGATTATGGGTGCGGGTATCCGGGATATCATTCTTCCAGGTGAAGTAAAAGAAATCATGAACCAGGTTTTAGTGGCTGAAAAGAAGGCGCAGGCCAATGTGATCATGAGAAGGGAAGAAACAGCTTCCACCAGAAGTTTGTTAAACACAGCAAAGCTGATGGAAGACAATGCGATGTTGTTTAAATTGAAGGAAATGGAGTATGTAGAAAAGATAGCGGAAAGAATAGGGGAGATTACTGTCTCCGGCAACGGCCAGATCTTGGATCAGTTGAAGGGAATATTTGGCACTGGAAAATAGCTTGAAGTCTGATGAGCTGAGAGGTTTCATCTGATTGACCCGTCTGACGGTAGAAAAAAACCGTCCTGACGGGTTCAATCAGACAAGCATAGCCAGCCAGAGATAGAAGGCTTAATTCTTTACCGCTACTCATCTTTCAAACACACAGCAGGATTAACCCTGGCTGCTTTTACTGCGTGGAACCCAACGGTAAGCCAGGAAATAACCAGTGCAATGAACCCGGCACCTAAGAAATACCAAAATTCTAATGGTATCTTATAAGCAAAATTATCCAGCCACGTCTTCACGAGAAAGTAGCTTACGGGGAGTGCGATAAAAATGGCAGTTAGTACCATCTTTGTAAAATCCGCAGAAAGTAAATAGATGATTCCAAACTCGTTGGAGCCAAGTATTTTTCGAATGCCTATTTCTTTCAACCTTCTTTCGGCAGTGAAAGCGGCAAGCCCAAAAAGACCCAGGCAAGAAATGACAATGGCAAGACTAGCAAAATATTTCGAAAGATCGGCAACTCTCTTTTCAGATTCGTAAAGAGCCTGATAACTTTCGTCTAAAAACTTGTATTCTAAAACAAACCCGGGATTATAGACCTTATAAAAATCCTGTAGTTTGGCGATTGTCTCTCTTTCTTTGCCAGCTTCAATTTTAACCATTATATAGTTGGTATGCTGTGGCATTAACCTGAATATCATTGGCTTTACCTCCTGATGAAGCGATTCTATATGAAAATCTTTGGCAACACCAAGAATCTCAGCATCGTTTCCCCAAAAGGAAATCACTTGCCCAACAGGATCCACTAAGCCCATAGCCTTTATAGCAGCTTCATTAAAAATTAAATTTGAGCTATCTGAGCCATATTTTGGTGAAAATGGTCTTCCTGCTGCCATATCTATTCCCAGGGTCTCCATAAAATCGTAATTCACCTGCACCATTTCAAATGAAATAATGTCATCCGGATTTTTACCTTCCCAATTCAGCCCGCTTGTTGCACCATAGCTACCGATCAATCGGCTATTGGTACTTGTCGCATTTACAATTCCCGGAAGCTTAGCGATTTCTGCAATGAAAGTAGAAGGATTTTCCGCTACCGTTCCTTCCATGTCAAAAGTAATTACCTGCTCCTTGTCATAGCCTATATTTTTTGCCTGCACAAATTCTATTTGCTTGTAAACAACAAAAACTGCCACAATTAAAATTATAGAAATGGTGAACTGAAATACTACCAGTCCTTTTCGAGCCCACAGTTCCCCCGAAGAAGACTTTAATTTGCCTTTTAACACAGCAACAGGCTTAAAACCACTGAGATACAGGGCGGGATAGCTACCCGCTAAGACCCCTGTGAAAATGCTAATTCCTAATAAGGTTAAAATAAGTTTTGCATTGAAGTTGAGAGCAAGTTCTTTTGCTGTGATCGCATTAAACGTAGGGATCAAAAGTTCAACTAAAATGACTGCCAGGAGCAGCGAAAGGCTGGTAATCAAAATTGCCTCACCCATGTATTGGTAAACCAGCATTTTTCTGGACGCCCCTATGGCTTTTTTTATCCCCACCTCCTTGATCCTTCTGGAGGCTTTGGCAGTAGATAAATTCATAAAATTGATGCAGGCAATAACCAAGATAAAAACAGCTATAATAGAAAAAAGCCTTACATATTCAATCCGTCCACCAGCCTGTACACCATTTTCGTAATTGCCATAGAGATAAGCATCTGCATAGCGATCTGCAAAGAGGGTAATATTGGTTTCGTTCGTTTTTGTTTGGTAAAAACTATTTAGTTTTTCATTGAATTGATCAATTTCAGTTTCTTCGTTCAACACAATGTACGTAGCAGGTCCTCTGTGATCCCACTCTGCAAACTGAGGATGCTGCTCTATGAAATTTGCGAAAGGAAGCACAAAATCAAATTGATCTGTAGCATTAAGAGGAATCTCTTCAAAGATACCGGAAATCACAAATTGCTTCTCATGTTGAAAAGTCACTATTTGTCCTACAATGTTTTCCGTCGTGTTAAACAGGTTGATCGCCAACTGTTTTGATATTACTATGCTGTTTTTATCCGATAAAACCTGTCCATTATCACCATAAAGTAGTTTATAGGAAAATATTTTGAAGAAACCTTTACCGGCATACCTTCCCGTAGCTTTTATGTTGTTGTTTTCGTGTGAAAGGGTAAACTTTCCGAACCAGTAGACAGGAGTGGCCACTGTAGCAAATTCAACTTCCGGCATTTCCTCTTTCAATGCTTCTGCTAAAATCCCGTCCGTTTCCGAATTAGTTTTGATGCCATCAGTGTTTTTATAATTGGTCATCACCTGATAAAGCTGCTCTTGCTTCTCATGAAATTTATCTATACTTAATTCATCCGAAACCCAAAGGTAAATCAATAATGAACAGGCTAATCCTGTAGAAAGCCCTATTAAATTGATGAAAAAAGTGCTTTTGAAGCGTTTGAAATTTCTATTGATGAGAAGGAGGTTGTGTCGGAACATAATAGATTAGAATTTCTGACAGAAATTATTTTAGTTGTAGCATTGTTAAAAGCCACCATTTCTCGGTGTTAAATCGATTATGTGATGTGAATTAACGTGATCAAACTTGTTCGTTGGCTGAAACCACATGAATTTTCGTCAAAGCATAGTAATAATGTCAATAATCATTTATTTACATTACTTTTTCCACTATCAAATCTCCAATTAAAAACTTACTGAAAGAGGAGTTGCCAGAGTACATCAGATTTAATTCGCCAAATCCGAATAGATTTATGTGCTTCTCTGCATTTATATTTAATGAGTTATGACCGTATGTTTTAGCAGCTATTTCACTTCCCTTAAGCCTTGCTGTTTCGACTGTATTTTCACCGTAAAGTGAATATTTTTGCGTTGCAGCTGCTCCATCCTTTATTTCGAGAATGTTTTCCCCATACAGTTTCCCTTTTATTTTATCTGCTTCCACTCTGGCAAATGCTACTTTGGTTTCACCATAAAGCTTGACCTTTAATTTTTTAGTCTTTATGACATCTTCACAAACCGCATTTTCTTCTCCCCTAAACTCCAGTCTTTTTAATTCCCTAAAAGTTATATAAGCCGTTATGTTTGCATCTTTATAATAAGACTCTTTATGCTCTGTCCCGTTTGTTTCCACCGTTATGTTTCTATCTGATATTTTAGCTCCATCTAGAAATATTTCCAGGGATGTTCCTTTGACCATGAAATTAATTTCATCAGTTTCTACATCTTCATAGACTATCCTAATACTTTCATCATCTCCTTTAATTAGCACCAGATTTATATGGGAACCTGTTTTTATTTTATCAAAAGGGGGAAGGTCTTCTGTTATCTCTTGGGAATAAGAGGAGAAATAAAAGAACATACTCATTATTAGGAAACATTGACCTTTTAACATAGCGCTATATTTAATCTGGTTTGTAAATTATTTAATTGGCTTTAACCTCTTGTTATTTAGAGGTTTAGCAGGACAAGTTAATGTTTTTTGTTTTATAACATATCAAAGTTAAAATATATTTATCCGTTGCCTGAAATTGACATTCC
>CAMPJM010000334.1 GCA_946886805.1 uncultured Flammeovirgaceae bacterium
CTCTAAGTACGCATTCAAGGGATTTAATATCTTTGCAATAAGTAAATCGGGATTTTTTAGCTTTCGAAGGTTGTTTTTGATGTCTTTGGGTATCCTGTCAAAGCTTAAAGTAGTGGTAGATTCTAAATCTTTAATTAAAGGGTCAATTAAATCAGATTTACCTTTTTCTCGTATTATTTCGTCTCTGAGCTTATATAATTTTAATGCCTCAAAGGCATATAGTGAGTCATCTTCTGCACTTTTTTTGAGATCCTCATGTTTCCATGAAATCTTATGTAGGATAAAATACAGATTGGCCCGGTGTTTCTTTATTCCGTGTTTTTTGCAAACTACCTTTACTTTTTTCCATAATGTAGGGTACGCAGCAAATTTTTCTTTATTAATTAAACCATCAAATCTAAAATATTTGGAAAGGACTTTATAGTTTGGCTCTACGATAACGATCTTCCTCTTTTTCTCGATAAACTTCATATCTTCATCGGATAGTGTCTTTCCGGTATTTTCTCCGTTTAAAGCATCTATCAAACCTTTCAGTGAATCTCTTTCTGAATCTTCCATTAATCAACAGTTTGTTTATTGAAATAGTCTTCAACACTTTTCAAGGATCTGACTTTCTCACTAGTCTCTATATCATAGTAATGCTTTAACGAATTCACGTCATTTCCTGTTATCGATGCCACTCGATGAATGTCTACCCCTGCGGCCACGCAAAGCATTACAAAAGTTTTCTTCCCGGTATGACTGCTGATTAATTGAAACTTTTTAAACACTTCATCTTTTCTATCCTTACCCTTCCAGGTTGGTATTATCATATTCGAGTTTATCTCCGCAATTTCACACACCGTCTTTAAGTATTCGTTCATCTTCTGATTGCTAATTTTCGGAAGATCACCATTATACTTTTCGATTATTTCTTTGGCAAACAGGAAGAGGGGAATCTCCAAAGTTTTATTGGTCTTCACCGTATTGATGGATATCACATCATTATTAACATGCTCCTTTCTTAAATTTGATAAATCACTGAAGCGCAAACCAGTACAACAAGCCAAAACAAACAGATCCCTTACTTTTTCCAGTTTGTCGCTGGGCATTTCTTTATTTTTAAGCTTCGTGAGTTCTTTATCGGTCAAGAATATCTTTCTTTGATCCCGGACATTATCTTCATTTAGTTTAATATTCTTAAAATCCAGGCTGTCGTATTCCCCACCCCAATATTTTTTTTGCAGAAAGGTTTTAACTCTCTTTATGTGGTTGTTTGCTGACCCCGGTGCTAATGATTGTAAGAGAAAGGAGTTGAATTTATCCAGCAAGTCATAGTTTACCCGTTCTATGGTTATGTTGCTTATCCCCTCGGCCTTCAAAAAGCTTTCAAGCTTACCTTGCGTAACCGGGAAGTGTCTGGCTGTTGATGCACGGACCGTTTGTTTTTTCTCCTTGACATATTGCTTGAAAAGAATAAAAAAATTATTTTCCTTCGCTACCCTTACCTCGCCCTTCATTGCAAACCTTACTTCATCAACACTTGGGTTAATGTCTTTGAGCATTAATTCAGAATAGGCCTTTATAACCTCGCCTTCTTTTTTTGTGATCAAACCATTTAGTGACGTATAGCCTACATATCCTTTTCGAATACGTCCTCTCTTAGGGTCAAAATCTGCAGGGGGAATTTTGACAGCTGTAGAAAATAATGCAGTTTGTTCGTTATGGCAGTACTGGATATAAACGGTGCACTTTCCTTGACTATTGATTTTACTTTCTCGAATTAAAGTCTTTGTTGTAGCCATTCATCTTTTTTACGAAAGGTAGAGAATGGTCGAGTATTTGTCAAGTGTTTTGATGTTTTTGTTTGCTTTTATCGGTTTTCACAATTCAATTTATTGTGTTTATGTATGTTTAAAGCTATATTTGGTAATAAGGTTCGAATCCCAGCGGGATCACCTCTTGGGACAAGTCCGAAATAAAAGGATTTGTCCCATTTTTTTTACCCGTTAAGTTGCTGGTTTGCTGGAAGATAAGTGTTGCTGCCGCGTTCACTCTTGGAGTTCGATGTTCCACTCCGTCAAATAGTAGATTTTCAGGGAACATCGAACTTATGATTTCCCTCTTTTCGTCCACGGTCCCATTATTATATCGTATATCCAGCCCAGAAAGGTTTTTTAAGCCTCTTTCCAAAAGGCCCTTTATCTCTTTATGCTTATCGGAAAGCTTGCACAGTCTTTCCTCCAGTTGCTCGATTTTAGAATAAGTATCTTTTTTTAGCATCTGGAAATCGTCATCGTCCAATGTGCCATCTACCTTTTGAATCCTGGCATTCTGCATCCGTGTGTTCAAACCATCAAGCTGGGCCATCAATTGGCGCCTCTCCATATCCTGCTGCCTCGTCTGGTTCTTAAAATCCTGGATTACTGAAGCAATATAAACTTCGATCATTCCCGGCTTAGGGATCAGCTCCCCTAACTGTTTTTCGAATGCCTTATTGGCATTCTCGGCTTTATAACGTACCTGGCACTTGCTCGAGCAATGATAATAATAGTAATACTTGCCCATTTTGCCTTTTGAAGCGCTTCCTGTAAGCATCCTACTGCATTGAGGGCACTTCAGGAAGCCCCGCAAAGGAAGGTTGTCCATTGAAACGATCTTCGGTTTCACTGCCCTTTTTCTGCCATCAAGAATTTCCTGAGCTTCCTTAAATAACGATTCAGGGACAATGGGTTCATGTTGCCCTTTCACGAAATAGCCGCTTTCCTCCTTAAAAGGCGGAATAAATATCTTACCACAATAAACAGGGTTGCGTATGGCTACCCAAAAGTTGTTTTTGCTGAACCTGGGATGCCCTTTGGCCTTTTGCTTGACCATTTTCCATATCTGTTCTGTATTGAAGTTGTTTGCCACGACTTGCTGAAAAGCCCACCGTAACAAAGGGCCTTCTAATTCGTGGACGGCAATGTACTTTTTCTTGTCCTCGGTTATTTTGTTTTTATATCCCAGTGGTGCTGTTCCCATCCATCTACCTTCTTTCTTTGCCCGGCGCATTCCATAAAACACGTTCAGTGCCCTTCTTTCGTTTTCTACTTCGGGAATGGTAAGATAATGGGAAAGCATGATCTTAGATTCTGGAATGGACATGTCCAGTGGCTGCTCAATTGCCTGCGGGTCGACCCTTAAGGTTTTTAGGATATCGATTGTCTGATAAGCCTGAGAAACGTTTCTGCTGAACCTGTCCCATTTGGTAAACAGCAAAAGTGTGGAGTTCCTGTTATTCCGTTGTTTTCGAAGACTGGTTAATAGTTTTGTCCATTCCGGACGCTTGAAGGTTTTAGCGGAATAATCTTCGATATAAATATTCCTGACGGTGATGTCCTTTATTTCGCAATGCCGTAATAAACGCTCTTCCTGGTCGCGTTGTGAGTACCCCTTGTCTGCTTGTTCATCAGTGCTTACCCGGATGTATATGTCTGCTGTTCTCATATTGGATAAGTTTTGCAGTAGTCGATTATGAACTTCTAAGATACTGATTAACTGTAATTTTGGCAAGTTTTCGCATGAAATCAAGAATAATTCTGGCTTCTTCCAGTGTTACTTCCGTTCCATGTTTTTTCAATATTTTGACGACCCTTTCTGGAGTTATACCCCTTTCCTCACTTAATTCCATTTCTCACCTCCATGTCAAAAGCAAAAGCCCCAGTAGGGGCTCGTGATATTCACTATAATTAATAACTCTTATGATGATACAGGAAAATAAATCTTACTTCCCTGGTTCCTTTTAAAAGATGGCTCATACCTGATGTAGCCATATTCATTCAAATCCCGAACACATTTATGATAGGTGGCACTTGCTGAGATCTTTGCGATACGCATGATCTCATAGCTGAACACCTGGACGGGGTTTGCATAATCCTGTTCTTTCCAATATTGGAGCAATGCAGCATAGATACCGATATGGGTGATACTTATCCTCGGATCCCTTTCAATTGCCAGGAAAAAATCTGATAACGGTTGTAAGGTATCCATACAGCATTGCTATTTATCCCTTCATTGTTGGTCAAGCGATAGATTGGCTTTTCTTTCTCCCCCTCTCCTTTGCCTGTTGAGGTACATCAGGATCAGCTTTGCCGGCCTTTTGCTTCTCCTTTTGTGTGCTGTTCTTTACCGTATTGCTTTCCCCCTGTGCCTGTTTTTCATCTTTAGTCTGTCTGCTGCCCAAGCGCTGCATGTTGCTGTCATAAATATTTATGGATTTAAACTGTGGGTTGGCTTCAATAAAATGCTTCTGTTCATTGCCGTTCTGAAGGAATGTTACCGACTGCCTGTTGCCTTTATGCAAGGATTCCAGGAGCCGTGCCTTATCTTGTTCATTGCCCAGTTCTTTAATGGGGTGTTTTGCCAATGCATAGTCCAGGTCGTACCCATAATTCTGGTGGAACTGCTTCAGTTTATAATTTCCATTATTGTCGGTTTGCTTGAAATCCATCTGTACCCAGGCATTGTAGACCTGGCCTTCTTTATTGGTGAGGTCCTTATTGACTGCCCTGCCGCTCATCAGGTTGTAAGCTTCTTTTAGGGTGATATTCCTGTCCTTGTTGAGATAAAAAGTCTGGGTCATGATTTCAGGCTTATTTTCCTGTTTCAGTGTCAGGTCGTACTTGTTAAAAAAGTACATATCGCTCTGATCGGATTTCCTAAAATGTAGTGTGGAAATTATTTCATCCTTTGCAAAATTCCCCTGATGAAGGAGTATAAATTGTGGGGCTTGCTTTTGCATCCTTTCTTTCAATTCGTTTTCCAGGCCTTCTCCGAAGCCGGTAAACTTTACCTGGTTGCGCAGGTATTCAAAGTTTTTCTGGTTCATAAGTTTTGTTTTTTGAGTGTTTAATAATTGTTGGTTTTCTATATGCGCTATCAATGCCTCGGTAAAAGCATTTCCATCCCGGTCATATAATCCATTGATATCCGGGTCCTTTTTTAAGTCGTTTGATATAGAATGTGCTTTGGCCATGGCATTTACCTTTTATTATTTAAAGTTTTGGATCTTACAATTGTCCTGTTGTCTACTTTTAATGCTAAATGCCTGCCGCCGTTTTTTTCCATTAACTGGATGGCGAGGTACTTTTTATCTGGGATAGTGAATTTGGGCAGGGCAAAGACGAAGACACGTTCCATTTGTCCGGCTACAGTTGTGGTGTCATGGTGCACATAC
>CAMPJM010000335.1 GCA_946886805.1 uncultured Flammeovirgaceae bacterium
AGTTTAAGGTTCTGAAATGGAAAACATTAATCCAGCTTTTAACAACGCTGAGGAGGCTAATACACCTCAAAACTTCATTAGATTAACATGCGAAACTTGAGTTATCATTATAACCTATTATTCTCTGCCCTTAATCTCATAATGTGGGCCTTTAATCTAATCTGTTCGAATTTTGGGTTTAACTGTTATTTGCAGTCAAAACAACATTTAGAAATTATGAGTAATTAAGCCTGCCAAGCCATCTTTTTAGGAAAGAGTAGAGCTTGCCCGATGAATTTCGGAGCCCGCCCCGAAGCATTTCGGGGGGTGAGGTCAAATCAATCCTAACTTCTTATTTTTTTATAAATATTACTTAGTTCTAACAAGTTTATTTTAACGTCAGGATACTTTTATATTCCTCTTCTGACAAAGGGATTACTGATAACCTGCTCTGCTTAAATAGCATCAGGTCGGGCAGTAATCCGCTCTCTTTCATTTTCTGTAAAGAAACTGGTTCTTTTATTTGCTCCAAAGGTATAATTTCAACTGCGACCCACCTTTCTTCCGGATCATTTGATTCAGGGAAAAAAGGCTTGGAAACTTCTGCAACACCAACAACGCTTTTTTCTTTCCCACTGTGGTAAAACAAAAGTCTATCACCCTGCTTCATTTCTTTTAAATAATTTCGGGCTTGGTAATTTCTTATTCCGTCCCAAACTGTTGATCCGTCCTTTTGCAAATCTGCGAAGCTATATGTGTCCGGTTCAGATTTTATAAGCCAATGTTTCATCTATAAATTTCGTTTCTTTTAATTTTCAACAAACCTTCTTCTAAACTGATGATCTCGAATATAAATTTATCTTGTTTTGAATTTCCCTCCGAAATAACCACTTCTATACCTTTGTCACTCGTTGTCCAGGAACCTTTTTCGGCCTGTGTACCATCTGTTGGTGCAATACTATACAAGATAAAAGTACCATCTTCTTTAATCTCAAAACCTTCACGTCCTCTGGCAGGCGGAAAATTATATTTTTTCGGACGATAAGCTTCAATACCCATTTCATCGTCTTCAAAAGAATGGATCCAAACCTGGTCTGATATATTATTTATCAACTCTGACTGTCGATTTTTCTGTCCGGTGCATTTTGTAGATGCAAAAAGAATGAATAAAGAGATGCAATAAATAAATTTATTTCTAAAAAACTGCTTTTTATGACCCATTCTAAAATCCACAGTAAATGATAAAATAATTAAATCTTTTTCTTCTGTCCTTAAGCGCATGATTCCACTCGTAATAAACGATGCAAGGTTGGAATCTTAAGCCCTATATTAGCTAAAATACAGGTTATATCAAAAGAACTGAAAAATCGACAAGATCGTTATTATTTAAAATTTTAAAATGTAGATTTAAAAATAGATTATCAAGTTCAAGATAAGCCACACTTTAGTTTTTGGCGAGGGTGAGTTTAAAAAAAACACTAATTTTAGAACTTTGTAGCTACTCACTATCAAAAAAAGCCGGAGTATTGACAAAGTGGAGCGATCAGGCGTTAATCAGCTACGAAATTTAGATTTGTACTTTATTCAAAATAATGGTTTTATATATTTTTTTAACCTTTAAATTCTTGGAAGTTGACTAATAAAGACATCATTAAAATATTAAAAACTACAGTGCAATTAATGGAATTGCATGACGAAAATCCCTTCAAGATAAGAAGTTTCAGCAATGCAGTTTTTAATCTGGAGAAGCTATCTCTGGATGTTTCTTCGGCATCAAAACAGGAACTCGAAGGAATTGATGGGATAGGAAAAAGTATAGCTGCAAGCATAGATGAGATAAATCGGGAAGGGAGACTTGAATATTTGGAAGCCCTGTTAAGCAAAACTCCGGAGGGCATTATTGCTATGTTGGGAATAAAAGGGATAGGGCCAAAGAAAATAAGAGTTATTTGGAAAACATTGGATATTGACTCAATTGAAAAGCTGCAAAAGGCTTGTGAAGAGAATCAAATCGCGACTCTTAAAGGTTTTGGTAAAAAGACACAGGATAACATTGTTGAGGGTCTTCGATACAATGAAAAAAATTCAGGAAAACTTCTCTATGCTTCCATTCTCCCGGTAGCTGAAGGAATGAAAATAGAGCTTGAAAATAAATTCCCCGAAGCGTTGGTATCATTTACCGGAGAGCTCCGAAGAAAGAATGAAATTATAAACAGCATAGAGATATTGGTTGGTCACGCTGAATATTTGAAGGTACCTGCATTTTTAAATCAACAGGCATATTTGGAACCCGATATCAAAACATCAGGTCCATTTTCCTGGCGGGGCGTGATAAAGGAATCTGGCTTTCCTGTAATTGTAAGATCCTGTCAAATAGCTTCATTTTATAATAACCTCTTAAAGCATACGGGTACTACAAGCCACCTAAGCACTAAACTGGAAAATGGAGATAATCTGTTAAAGATTTTATGTACGAATAAGGTTATTAGTGAAGAAAATGCTTACGAAATAGCGGGCCTACCTTTTGTAGTGCCTGAAATGAGAGAAGGGCGAGACGAATTTATTTTGGCAGCTCAAAAGACACTTCCGGAAAGTTTAATTGAAGTTGAAGATATCAAAGGCATAATTCACAATCATTCTACCTATAGCGACGGCAAGCACAGCCTTAGGGACATGGCCGTTTATTGTAAGGAACTGGGATTTCAATATCTGGGCATATCCGATCATAGCAAGACGGCATATTATGCAAATGGACTCAAAGAAGAAAAAATTCTAGAACAACATGCTGAAATAGATTCTTTGAACATAGAATTAGCTCCCTTTAAAATATTCAAAGGCATCGAATCTGATATTCTATCAAACGGTGATCTGGATTATGCTGATGAGATTTTGGCTAGCTTCGATTTTATTGTTGCTTCGGTTCATTCAGGCTTTTTAACTGATATATCTAAAAATACAGAACGGCTATTGAAGGCTATCAGGAATCCCTACACAACGATATTAGGGCACCCTACTGGTAGATTATTGTTAAAAAGGGAGGGATATCCCATAGATCACAAGGAAATAATAGATGCCTGTGCCGTGCATAATGTTATTATCGAAATAAATGCAAATCCCCGAAGGCTGGATTTAGATTGGCGGTGGATAAACTATGCTTTGTCAAAAAATGTTACTATCAGCATTAATCCTGACGCACATTCAAAAGAGGAATATCACAACATGAAGTTCGGCGTTGCAGTGGGACGAAAAGGAGGTCTTACCAAGGAACAAACATTGAATTGCTGGCCATTAGAGACAGTTGAAAAGGTTTTAAAACAAAAAAAATCGATCCTTGCCGCCAAATAAATCTAAAAAGCCTCAAATGGCGATAAAAAAAATTTTAGTGCTTAGGTTTTCTTCCATTGGAGACATAGTGCTGACATCTCCTGTGGTGCGGGCTTTAAAAGTACAGTTGGAAAATGTAGAGGTGCATTTTTGTACCAAGATTCAATACAAAGGAATAGTTGAGAACAACCCCTATATCGACAAGGTAATGTGCCTCGAAGGCAATTTAAATCAACTTGTTGAGAAGCTAAAGAATGAGCACTATGATTATATAATTGACCTTCATAACAATCTGCGCACTAAAATTATTAAGTCAAGGCTGGGAAAGCCTTCCAAAAAATTCAACAAATTAAATTTTGAGAAATGGCTTTATGTCACATTTAAATTAAACAAGCTGCCCAATATCCATATTGTGGATAGGTATATGGACACTGTAAAGCCTTTGGGTGTAAAAAAAGATAGCTTAGGATTAGATTACTTTATCCCTGAAAAAGATGAGATAGAAATAAGCTGGCTTCCTGAAACTCACCGCAACGGTTTTATTGCTTATGCCATTGGGGCTCAACATGCAACTAAAAAACTACCCGTCAAAAGAATGATTGAGCTTTGCGATAAAATAAACAAGCCGATAGTTTTATTGGGAGGCAAGGAGGATTTTGAAACAGGGGAAACGATAGCAAATTTTTTTAAGAAAAGCGTAGCATCCGAGGAATATGAGCCTTTGCTGAGAGAATTGAACAAAAAAGCGGCTATTTATAATGCTTGTGGAAAATACAATCTCAACCAATCGGCTTCATTTTTGAAACATGCGCAGGCGGTGTTTTCTCATGATACCGGCTTAATGCACATTGCTGCCGCCTTCAAAAAAGAAATTTATTCAATCTGGGGAAATACTACACCTCATTTTGGAATGTATCCTTATAAAACAAAATTTGTCGTTTTCGAAAATAATAATCTTTCCTGTAGGCCTTGCTCAAAAATCGGTTTTAAGAAATGTCCTCAAGGTCATTTTAAGTGCATGAATGATCTGGTGTTCGATTTCTATTTGCCTTAAGAGGGCAGTTTTACAGAGCAGTTTTTGTAGGATTGATGCCTGGGTTCTTTATTTATGCATGAGTCGCTGTCAGGGGACAGCGACTGGTGGGGGTTGATAAGTCAAATACATTGCCGTAAATTTATTTTTCCTTTCTCTGCGTCCTGTCCCCCGACAGGACGCCCCACCCTGCTAATTTTCTCTGATCCTGCAAATCCTGATTCTGACAAGAGAGCAACTGCCACAAATGAGGTGCTCGGATCACTTCCGCCTCAGAATCCTTATTAAAAGACTATGACGGGAGTAGCCACCTAATTGAACTGTAAGACGGCTGGGTGATTTAAGCATCAAAAAAATTTCATAAAAAAAGCTCCGGAAATCCGAAGCTTTTTACTTTAATCCATTATAAATCAATATCTATATCGATAAAATTAGATTTTTTTTACATTAACTGCGTTTATGCCTTTTTTACCTTCCGATTCGTCATAAGTAACCTTATCGTTCTCTCGGATTGTCTCAGAAAGTCCAGATGCATGAACAAATACTTCTTTTTTACTCATGTCATCGACAATAAAGCCAAAGCCTTTACTTTCATTAAAAAATTTTACTGTGCCTGTTGCCATAATTGTAATAGATAAATAATTAAATAATTGTTATCAAATATAAATAGAAATTGCAAAAAACAATATCTTATGCTATAATAATATTACATTAACCTACTTAGTTTCAAGAGGTATTGAAAATTTAATAGATTAGAATCTGTTATCAATAGATTTCAATTTACTTAAATAATTAGATAAATTTCCTATTTGTAAAATAATTTTTATAAAAATTTGAATTTCTTTTGGAATAGTAGCAA
>CAMPJM010000336.1 GCA_946886805.1 uncultured Flammeovirgaceae bacterium
GACTCTATTTTATGGGTTGGAACCTTTAACGGAGGACTGAGCAAGGTTTATTGGAAAGACCGAAAAGCCATAAGACTGCCTTTTGGACAGCACGAAACCTTTTCATCGGCTACCATCAACAGTATTTATGAAGATCAAGAAGGCAACATCTGGGTTGGTTCCAAAGCCGGGCTCCATGTAATTACTACCGCTTCGGATACACTTTTCGTGACGGCTTCCTCCGAACCCGGATTGGGGCTAAGTGATGCTGACGTGTTGTGCTTTCAGGAAGATAATATGGGCAGGATGTGGATTGGAACCCGCAATGGTGGCTTAAATATTGTAAAAAAGAAACCCTTTCTGGAACAAAAAGATTTTATGTTTGATTGGTACTTGCCAAGAGAGGATGGGGAAAGCGTATTTAACCGAACGGTTTCTACAATCATGCAAGATAACACTGGTAATATGTGGCTCGGCACCAGTACAGGGATAAACTTTGTAAACCCGCAGGGCGAAACAGTTATTTTACTGCAAAGAAACGCCATGAGCAGGGAAACTTTAGCTCATAATAGGATAAGTGCTCTTGAAAAAGAAGACAATGGAAATGTATGGATTGGCACAGACGGCGGTGGATTAAACCTGCTGGACCCTTCAACAGGTAAATTCAAACATTTTTACCATGTCCCGGAAGATGCATCGAGCCTCAGTAATAACTATATCATCTCATTAAAGAAAGATAGCAGGGGTTGGCTATGGGCGGGCACCTACCGCGGCGGCATTAATAAAATGGATCCTAAAACAGGAAAAAGTAAGCACTATCTGCAAGGCGCCATTAGCAATGGCAGTGATGTAAGGTGCATTACGGAAGACTCAAAAAAAAGAATCTGGGTAGGCACTAATCAAGGAGGTTTGTATCTATATGAGGAGAACAAAGACACCTTTACCCTAATAGAAAAGTCAGGGTCTATGGACATACGTGCTATTCATGAGGACATGGACGGTGGATTATGGCTTGCTACATTTGGAACAGGAATTTGCTATTACAATCCCGAACAAGACTCTCTGAGGATTTTCAATACCAGCAACACACCAGGCCTTCCCAGCAATATTATTTTTTGCCTTACACAAACCAGTAAAAATGAAATCTGGGCAGGAACAAGATATGGAGGTTTGGTAAACTTCAATATCAAATCAGGAAAGGCGACCACTTACTCCGAGAAAAATGGTCTGAGTAATAATACTGTAAATAGCCTAATCCTGGAGGATAATCAGAATATATGGATAGGAACTTTAAATGGGATCTCTCATTTTGATATTGCTACAAAAAGGATCACCAACTTAACTTCCCTTGAAAGCATAAGCCCTAGCGAATTCAATATCAGTGCTGCAATAAAAACAGAAAGCGGATATCTGTATTTTGGAGGCAACAAAGGTCTCACTATATTTCATCCTCAGGAGGTGAAAGGTGCGAGACTGTCTCCCCCGGTGGTATTAACAAACTTAAGGGTATTCAACAAAAATGTTTCGGTAAAACCTGATGACAAAAAAGCTATCTTGACCAGGACCATTTCACAGCAGGAAGAAATTACCCTATCTTATGATCAGACTTTGTTTTCTATAGATTTCGCCGCCTTGAACTATCCCTTTTCAAAAAAAATAGCTTATTCCTATATACTCGAGAACTATAATGAGCATTGGATAGAATCGGACAATGTAGGAACGGCAATTTTCAGCAACATTCCTCCCGGGGAGTACACCTTCAAGGTAAAAGCAAGTATGGCCCCCGGCAATGGCAATGAGGCCTACACCAACCTGAACATTATTATCACCCCGCCTTTCTGGAAAACATGGCCTGCATATACGCTGTACGCCATTATATTGATGCTTATGATTTATGGAGCCCTTAAATACTATTCAGAAAGAATAAAACTTCGAAACTCACTGGTATTTGAAAAAAAACAACGGCAGCTGGAGCATGACTTAAACGAAGAAAGATTAAGATTCTTTACCAGTTTTTCTCATGAATTAAAAACACCGCTTACACTTATTCTAACGCCGGTAGAAGATTTAATTGAAAAGATTAAGGATGCAGAGCATAAAAAAAGCCTGGGATTAGTTCACAAAAACGCACGATATCTTTTACAACTCATCAATAAATTACTTGAGTTCAGAAAATCTGAGGTGGGATTAAATCAACTGAAATTAGGAAAATACAACCTCCACTCCCTTCTTGAAAACTGGGTCTACAATTATCAGCACTTGGCTACAAGAAAGCGTATTTCCCTTACCTACAACCATTCTTCAAGTAATGTAAATATTTGGATTGACCCGGAAAAAGTACAGATAATGGTTTACAATCTATTGACCAATGCCTTTAAATTTACTCCAAAACATGGTGCTGTAGAATTGAGTTTGTTCACAAATGAAACCCACGTCTTTATCAGGGTAAAAGATACAGGAACAGGCATTTCTTCCGCAGAGCTGCCTTCAGTATTTAATTGGTACTATAAAGCAACGAATTTTAAAAAAGCGCATGGTACAGGCATAGGACTGGCATTATCAAAAAGACTGGCTGAATTGCACCATGGAGGCATAGATGTTGAAAGTAAAATAAACGAAGGGTCTGTTTTTACTATATCCTTACCTTTTGAACAAGAACTGCCCAATCTTCAGAAAACTGACGCAGAATTACTTGATCAAAAATATGAAGAAGAGATCAATAATTTACCTTATCCTGATCTTTTAGCAGATATCCGGGAATGTGAAGAGAAAATAATTCACCTAAACCAGGAAGAAAGCAAGGAAGTGCTGCTGTTGATCGATGACAATGATGATATTATTCAATATTTGAATGAGTTGTTAAAAGAAGATTATCATATCATTAATGCACATGATGGTCAAAAGGGGTTAGAAAAGGCCTATAAATACGTACCTGACCTGATAATTTCTGATATTATGATGCCCGAAAGGAACGGCATTGATTTATGTAAAACATTAAAACAAAACCCTGCAACAACCCATATCCCCGTAATTCTATTGTCGGCAAAAGACACGCTTGAATCCGTAAAAGAAGGTTTTGAAGAGGGTGCCGACCATTACGTCACAAAGCCCTTCAATAGTCAGCTACTATTGATAAAAATTAGAAATCTGCTTAGCACACGCAAACAACTCCGAGACCACTTCAATTCAAAAAGTAAGGGACTTATAAACGAAGGAGAAGCAAACTCACCACTTTTTCGACGTGAAAAGAATTTTCTCGAAAAGCTGGAGACCACCATTTTGTCACAAATCGATTCAAATGAAACCAATGTTGAAGCAATTGCCCATGCCATGGGAATGAGCAGGACATCGTTATATAGAAAGATCAAAGCCGTGACAGGCCAAAATATAAACGAATATATCCGCTCAGTTAAAATTAAAAAAGCAGCATTTTTAATTTCAGAAAATGGCCTTAACATATCACAAGCTGCCTATGAAGTTGGATTTAACAGCGTAAAATATTTCCGCAAGCTATTTAAGGAACAATATGGGAAGCTGCCATCCGACTTAAACAGAGAAAGTGAAAGGCAGGTATAGGAGTGGTTTTTGAACACACAGAACCCTAGCGCAAGCGTCCGCTTGTGCTTTACTTCCGTTAGCTATAGTCTTTCACCAACAACTACTCCATCAAAAACCCACCTATTCGCAATCCCCTGCCCTAAAAAGCAAAAAGTTCCAAGCGGACGCT
Source organism: uncultured Flammeovirgaceae bacterium (assembly GCA_946886805.1). The sequence continues at coordinate 3,707 of CAMPJM010000336.1, forward strand.
TGAAACAGTTTTTGTTTTTTTATTGATATTCTCGAACGCACCCTAGCGCAAGCGTCCGCTTGTGCTTTCTATTGCCAGCTTATTGATTATAAGCTTTTTCCAAGGCCGCTACATCCAATTTTTTCATCTTGTACAAGGCGTTCATCATATTCAGAACTCTTTTCGGTTCTCCGTCTGCAACCCTGTCCATGAGAGAATGCGGGGCAATCTGCCACGAAACACCAAACCTATCTTTCAGCCAGCCACATTGCTGTTCCTGGGCTCCCTCTTCGGTAAATTTTTTCCAATAATAATCCACCTCCTCCTGACCATCGCAGCTTACGAATATCGATATAGCCTCATTAAAAGGGAAGTCATTGTCTACTCCGCTATCCATAAACATATACGTTTGCCCCATAAGTTTACACTGAGCGTGTTTGACCATCCCTCCATTGGCATCTATCTCACCCGGCGTATATTTGAGGATGCCATCCAATGCCGAATCCTTGAATACCGACATGTACAGGTTTATTGCTTCTTCTGCTTTCCCTCGCTGTGCTCCGGTAAAAAACAAAAGAGGCACAATCTTTTGACCCACATCTTCGGGATTTCCCTTCATGAGTTGCCAGGAAATTCCGAAGCGGTCTGTCAGCCAACCATAGCGCTCACTCCATTCGTAGCGATCAAGCGGCATCATGGCCTCTCCTCCTTCAATTAATTTGTCCCATAAGGCATTTATTTCATTTTCAGTCTCACAAACCACAAAAAATGAAATCGATGGATTGAATTTAAATTGTGGCCCAGCATCAAAAGCCTGTAACTGGATCCCATCCAACACAAATGATCCAGAATGAATGGTATTGGTGGGAAAGGGCCCTCCTTCCGGCCAGTTTTTCAATAAATTGATTCTAGAGTTTGGGAAGATTGAGGTGTAAAAACGAATGGCCTCCTCTGCGTTGTTATCAAACCAAAGGAAGGGTGTAATTTTTTGTTTTTTTAAGGCGTTCATGGCACTAGGGTTTTATTGTTCAAAAAATTTACGGTAGTATTTATTATCTACATTACAATCATTTACATGACAAAGGTGGAGGATTTAAATGACTTTTATAGGGTGTGATTCCGCCTATATAGAAGGTCAATTATGACAATTTTTATCGATATAAAACCACGCCTGATCAAGCTTCCCTTTGAAAGTCAATCCAGAATTATGGCCCATTACGTTCGAATAAATTAACGGAAGATATTTTGGGCGCCCAGGCGGGCTGGGTGGCACTCGCCAATCTAACCCACAAGGCCATTTCGGGCTCAAACAAAGCCACCATCCCTGGCGCAGGGGCTACGTGAAGAAACCGCATCGCAATAGTTAATTATTTCCACTGGTCTTTCCTGGCTCTCCTCTGGTCGTAGCGTCCCGCTACGACCATATACATTAGAGCGTCACGCTCATTTGCAACTCCACTACAGCAGGAGCTGATACGGCGATACAATTCAGGGGATCCCGG
>CAMPJM010000337.1 GCA_946886805.1 uncultured Flammeovirgaceae bacterium
GCCTCTTTAACAGGCAAAAAAATAAGAGTATGGAAACACAAAAAGAATGAGCACAGCACTTAAAGAACTTGAACATTTTGCTATAAAAGCAAAAAGAAAAAAGCATCCTGATCTACCTGAATTTGCCATGGTAAAACCTAAATATAGTGACCGCACAGCAAATGGCTTGACTAAATGCATCATTGATTATCTAAGGCTAATTGGCTGCCAGGCGGAACGGGTAAGCAACACAGGACGGGTTATTGACAAGCGAACATCTTTCAAGGATGCTATTGGGAGAACCAGAACCATTGGCAAGGTTGAATATGTATACGGAACCGGAACCAACGGAACAAGTGACATTCATTCAGTAATAGCCGGCCGTAGTGTAAAAATTGAGGTCAAGATAGGAAGAGACAAACAAAGCGATGCTCAAATAGCCTATCAAAGGTCTATTGAGGAAGCGGGAGGTATTTACATCATAGCTACGAGTTTCGAACAGTTTAAAAACGAGTTAAGCGAATTAAAATTAATAAGCTGATGGCGATGACAAAGAAGTCTCTGTTTTTATACGGCACTAGTGGAGACATTAGAAATGCCTTAATAAGGCTTTTTTACAAGTCGAAAAACGACTATGCTAAATACGATGATAGTATTGATGGAAGGTTTTAGTTCGATCACTACGCGCGCGCATGAGAAACAAGGCCAGTGAACTATATAGGTTTAATATCAAACATCATAATATGCTGATTATCAATTGATTTAATACCACAAGCAAGAGATCGTCAAGTTATAGTCAAGTTTACTGAATTTTACACTGTGACAATATTTTTAGCATTAAACAAAAAATGACAAATAAATTAGGTAAATTAAAGCAATGGCAAATATATTATTAAAAAGGACCTGCCGGATTGAACACGTGGGGTCACCCGATCCAAGAGGGTTTCACACATGGACATCATACTATTATGACAACGTGACCAAGCAAAGCTTTGTGAATGTTTTGCAAGGAAGGATCTCATGTGCGGTATATTCCCGGCCGATCACCGAGAAAATAGATGACTATTGCGAAGGAAGCGATGGCATAGAGGTTTACCACGACGGGAACGGAGGTGTTACTTTAGTCACTATCGATGATGGATGCGCTTCTGAGGTTTGTGATATATTTTTTCACATGGTCACTCCTAATAGTGATCTGGGGAAGGTTTCGTTTAATGTCAGCAAAACCCCCTACGAGTTTTCGCTAAACAATTTTATAGATTTCGAAACAAGCACAACGGGGTTTAACGCTATTAATGATTTAGTCCCCGGGGATTATGTTTTAAAAGTCCGGGATGCAAATAACAAGTCATGTGTTGCCACCCATGAATTTACCATCGAGGAAATTTATACTTATAGCCTTAAATGGTTCTTTGAGTATTACGATCTTAATGAAGTATTAACCAGGGTTGAGATACTAGGGAAAAACTTTGAGGGGGTAGCCTCTGAAATCAAGTACATAGATCCTAATCCTGTTATAATAGACTGGAAAGGCAAAGGTTCGGATAAGTACAGATCGATAGTTCCTTCTGAATGTATTTTAAATGTCATTTCTAAACAAGACTTTGAATACATCACTTTATTTTCCTCAGATGAAAAAGAACACAAGGTAGATATTTACAAAAACGGTAGTGTTTTTTGGAAAGGCTTTATCATGCCGGACGTGTACAACGAACCTTATGTGGCACCGCCCTATAATATGACCGTATCGGCCGTGGATGGATTGGCTACTTTGGATTCTTACCAATACGAACTTGTAGAGGATAAAGTCAACCTTTTGGACGTTGTCCGGTATTGCCTAAAAAAGATCGGCCACGACATTAAAATATATGATGCCACCTTCATACTTCCGAACATAGAAGATTCTGGGTCGGGACTTCAAAAGAACTACGCAAAAAACAAAGCATTTAAGGGTCTGAACTGCTATGAAGTATTGGAAAGGGTTTTGTTCTCCCAAGCTTCAAGGATTTCCCAAGTTAAAGGAAAGTGGCATATAGTCCCTATCGATGCTTTAATTGGCGAATACAAGGCCAGGGAGTTCAATATGGAGTCATCAAGTCTTACTCCGGTTTCCACCGTTGATCCAGTGATCGAAATAGGGGATATAAGGCAAGGTGAGCCGTTCTTTATGAGGGCTTACCAAGCCTTGACAATTAAGCCAGCCTATAAGGAGCTTAAGCTAACTTACGATTATGGTCTGAACGATCAATTGATAAAAAATAATGAATTTGAGGGGGAGTTTGAAAATAAAATATACAGGGAAGAAAATGGCGAGGAAAAAGATATAATATCGTTCGTGGCCCCAATATCACAAACTATCCAAGTCGACCCAACAAGTGACCCCGCAAAACTGGAGCTGGATATTGAATATCGTGTGACCGAAACTTTGGTATATACCGCCCCCTCCATCGAGTTCGCCTTCTATAAGCTCGATGAACTGTCTAATTACCCGGGCTTTACAATTGAGATTAAGCTAAATGGGGAGTATTACGTTTACAGGAATGTGGGATATGATATTCCTGCTCATCGTGAAAAACCGGCCACCCAAAACGCAGATGAATTTATAGCATGGCTCGCACCTCATTCTAATAATTATACATTCGGAAAATACAGTAGATCAGGAAATTTCATTACACCGGACCCTTCGGGAAATATCGTAAAAATTCAGGCAAAATCAAATGATCTAGGGCTTGATTTCGGGGATGTGAACATAGAATCCAAACAGCCGATAGTGGAAATAACAGCAAGGAACAACGTGCTTCCCGATATTTCCACAAATACATTTGGGTTGAGAATCTACGCCTATGATATTGGCGGCAATGAAAAGACCCTAACGGAAAACAGCCATTGGGTAGACGCCTATCAAGACTGGGGCTTAGGACCATTAATACCAAATACTATCTATTTGCCATTGGGCAAAGACTTTAAATGGCAAACTTTTAGCACCATAACCGAAGCTTTGCCAGATCGCACGGAGACAATCAAAATCGTGTTCTTAGGATTCCAGGGAAAAACGGGAAACAAAGAAAATCAATTAAAAAAGATGTCGGTGTTATTCTTGCCTTTAGGCCAAAAAGCACCCAAAGAAAGCGTTTTGGAAATCAAAAACCCGAGTAAATCACTAACCTTTACGCCCCCTGATTATAAGCTGTTTTTAGGTAGCGAACCTGTTTATGATTTCCCGTTTGGTTTCCCCAATTCCGTGAACATATTCAACAACACGCTCTATTATAAATTTGGCGATGATTTCTACCCGTTTATTTATTTCAAAATAGGGGATGGCGAACATCAGAAATTATCCGACATTATAGGAAAGTTAATTTTTGCGAATAACTACCGACCTGTACAAGTGATAACAGGCACTTTAAGAGGTAATTTTACCATCAACAATTCATTTGTAGACCAAAATAACCCCGGCCGGATATTCATTATCAATTCGATGAAATACCACGACAGGAAGAAGGAATACGATGTTGAATTAGTAGAAATGTTAAGCGGGTATGACAGTAGCAATGCAATCCTCCTAGAATCAAGATTATTAGAGACCGGAGGGTATAGGCTACTAGAAGATGGTACAGTTAGAATGCTTGAAGGGTACATGTTAACAGAGGATGGATTCAAAATATTATTAGAAGATAATTAATAAGAATGGCAGCAACTTTAAAAAACCAATTTTGGAAATATAGAAATAAGCATGGAAGGAATAAGCTTTTTGAGTCTCCCGAGGCTTTGTGGGAAGCAGCCTGTAGTTACTTTGAATGGTGTGATAATAATCCCTGGATGAAAAACGAAGCTCTAAAGGGTGGAGAAAAGGCAGGGAAAATTATACAAATACCCACTGCAAGACCATTTACACTTAGAGGGCTATGTCTTTATTTGGATTGTAATGAAGCATATTTTAGAAACTTCAAGAATCAAGAACGAGAAGAATCAGAAGATTTTATCACGATCATAGAGCGTATCGAGGATGTTATTTATACTCAAAAGTTTGAAGGTGCGGCGATCGGAGTGTTTAATACAAATATTATTGCGAGGGATTTAGGTTTAACAGACAAAGTTGATCACACCACAAAAGGAGAAGCCATAAGGTCTTTGCAAATTGAGATAATTCACACCCAAGATACAGGGGATAAGGTGGCTTAAAAACCTTATTTGCAGCCTTCCAAGTTGAATATAACAATTATGAAGGTAGTTGTGGCAGGATGAAAACGAATTGCTTAAAAGAGATAAGAATAGGGTAAAATTTAAATACGGGTACCGCCCACATTATAATTATGGAAAATGAAATTTCATTAAACGAAGAGGACAAACAGTTTTTAGACTTCGCTGTGACCACAACAGAAAAAGGTGTTAGATTGTCTATTAATCTTCAAAGAAGGCTGATCCACCTATTGCATCAAATGCATCACAAATCATTGAGGGTAGAGCGTGATAGAATGACAAAAAGCGACATAAGGGTTATTGTTGTTGAACCCCCTAAAAGGAATCAAGAATCCCTAAAAAACTTTCACCTGGTAGAATGGATGGGGTTAAAAGATAACTAAGATAAGGCTGTTTGTATTAATTTATGCAAACCGAAATAATTAATAGGCTATTTAACAGTGGTTTAACCCCATTAAAAACACTGATTAAGAATCAGAGGCTATTGCTATTTTTAACAAAATTGTGAAAAACTAAACAGGCAAATTTTAAGGCTACATCTTCACGCATCCAAGAACCCTTGCCGTTAATGGTTTCTACTAACCTAAGGGATTTTCCCATAGCTCCTAATTACGCTAGTTTCCCAAATATGGGAAGCGAACATTCGGTACAATTGTTCGCTTCACAAAAATGTGAAACGAGATTCTTAAATATCGCCCAAAACGATATTATCATTGCTCTACAAAAAGTGTATTTACCGATACGATGTAATGTGGGATAATCACACATTAGAAATGCCACCAAAAATGGCATTATAAAATCCAAAGCTATTTACTTTCTTTATCCGCTTTGTCGAGTGCCGCCATTCTTATGTACGTACTTGTATTGGTGCCTTTTACGTTTGCAATCTTTTCGAGCTTTTCTTTTTCTGAAGGCGATACCCTTACCGGAATTATTACTGTTCTTTTCTCCATATTATAAATAACAATTGTAATACAAATGTATAACAAAAATATATTCATTGTACT
>CAMPJM010000338.1 GCA_946886805.1 uncultured Flammeovirgaceae bacterium
GTCCATGATTTTAGTTCTTTTAATGCTCGTTTTGCAGGTAATTCTGGCCCGCCTTTCATAAATTCCAAATTCCACTGATCCTGAACTTTAATAACGTCCCTCGGAGATCCCAAATACTGCCATAGAGGAAGGTTAGTTTCTTTATCGGAGACCTCTAGTATTAGTGCTTCTCCAGGCTGCATCTGTACCTTTACACTCGTTTTTCCATCTGCAACGGTTGCGATAGCGTTACCAATAGCTTCACTTTGTGGGTCTAAAATTACCACATGGTCAGCTTTTATATTCAATGAAATATCTTGATTTATATAGTCAGGAGTATGGTTTACCAAATAATAGTACTTTCCGCCCGGAATAACTCGTCTTACAAACTTTAAGCCGGTATCTGTCAGGGTTTCGCGGGAAATATTTGAATACTTCAAGGCATTCTGAATGTTTTCCGCAAGCAAAATTTTTCCATCGCCTCTTTTTGATTCTTTTATTCCATTACTTATTTCTTTAAAAGAGATGGCCTGTAATATCTGCTGGAATTCCTGTCTTCTGTTTTCAAGATCATGGAAACCGGGAACGTCCTTCGGTAATTCCTCAAAAATTACTGTGCCTCCCTCTGAAGCCAATTTTAAAATGTTTTTTAATGTTTCAACAGGCATGAAATCAGCTTTAGGTATCACCAAAACTTTGTAATGCTGTCGTGATTTGCCCGTGGCAATATTTCCCTGATCAATGGACGCTTCGGTAATCATCTTATCGGAAATAAAATCGAGAGAATATCCCACTTGCATAAGTGAATCAGCCTTTTTGTAAAAGGAAGTGGGGTGCAACCATTCATCCACGCCATGCACGGTTATCTGTTTTTCCATACCTTCTGCGTCGTGCCATAGTTCGTAAATAGGCCAATAAACTAAAAGTTCATTGTCGGGTTGGCCTGCTTGAAGTATCGATTGGCAGCGAGTGATATAATTATTGAGCCCCTTTAGATGTGGCCACAAACTATTTGCAGGAGTGAGGTTAAGGGAAGCGTAAAACAGCCATCCCGGCCATGGAACTTCTTCAGGAGAGTAAGTGATTCCATGATAGAATACATGGTTTACCCCCGAGAGAAAAACCTGCTCAACTTCCGGTTTTGCTTGCGACCACGAGGTCTTAAAATGTTCACCCAACCAGGTGAACGTTTCACAGGAAGTTAATGGTTTTCCTGAAATATGAGCGGCAGAAGAAGCAAACTTTAACATGATGGGATCAGGGTCTACATTTCTGATATCAGCACTGTCTCTCCTCAATCCTGGGATAGGGAAATAACTGGAGCCGAAAGTCTCGCATTCAGGAATGTCAACGGCAGCATACAAATCTAATAGGTTACCAGGTGAGCCATGAGCTTGATTTTTGGTAAGGACGTTTTGTTCATTTGCCCATTTGGTCCAGGGAATGGTAAAATTGTTTAAGAGCATTTCACCCATGGTTTCCCTGTAGTCAGATTTTATCCTTGCTATCTGCTCGCTTTTCTCGTCACTGGCCAATGCTCTTAAATGTTTGCGTAAATCATATCCCCTTAATTTTTCAAAGGTATCAAAGAAATCGGGTGACCAATCTGCTCCATATACTTCATAACTATCATTGTAAAAGGAGCGAATGCCATAATCTTTGTCCTTAAAAGCGGCTTCAAATCTGTTTAGATAGGCATTTAAAGACTCATTAGAAAGGTGGTCAAGTGTAAATCCAACGCCTCCAGGTGCTGCTCTTTTCACCATTTGTCCGGTTTTGCCATTGAAAGCAGCATATATAATCCAGTTTCCTTTTTCTGGTTTCCAATTTAATTTTCCGTCTTCTCCTATTTTGTCGGTAAGGTTCAGCACCTCATCAGCTTCATTATACGCCATAACAGCAAGCAGCATAGCATTTTCCGGCTTTTGTTTAGGGTCTTTCACAGAAACCGTTTCGTTTAAAGATTCTCCCTCACTTAAATTGTATTGCTGAATTATTAGCTTGGAAGCTGCGTATTCCGGTGTTACCTGTGGGCCTCCAAAAGGCCAACCAGTACCTAGTGTCATGTCTATGCCCATATTTAAGCCTTCGGCCTTATTGGTGGTGTAGTCTAGTATTTCCATCCATTGCGGCGAAAGGAATTCGATATATTGTTCTTCATAGCCCATTGCACCATAAATCGGGGCGATTTCAAGTCCACCAATGCCAGCATCATGATATTCTTGCAAAAGTTTTTCAATACTTTCCTTGTCTACCGCACTGCCCATCCACCACCAGCGCGACCAGGGTTTTGCCTCTTTGGTGATTTCCGGCCAGGCAGATAAAGTTGATGGGTCTTCTGATTGTGCAAAACTTTCAGCTTGCTGACAAGCCGTAAGGAAGAAAAGAGAGAAGGAAATTGAAATTAATACTATAAATTTACTGTACATGGCAATGTGAAAGTTTTGTCTAATATAAGAATCCCTCTTCTATGATAAATGAAAAACCTCTTTTAAGGGAACTGAAACAGGGGAGTTATCCTGATTTGTGACCATAATATCTGCCATATAATCCCACCATTTCTGAACTATAGGGTTATTTCCAAGATCTTGCGAAGAACCACCAGCCACATATTGAACGGCAAATAAAGTATGTGTTTCTTCATTTAAAAAGATAGAGTAATCACTGATCCCAGTTTCTTTTAAAAGGTTTTTTATCTCCGGCCATATTTCATCATGTCTTTTTTTGTATTCCGCTGCGAATCCTGGTTTTAATTGCATGGCGAAGGCATATCTTTTCATCGGGAAAGTAATTTTTTAGAAGAAGGTAATATGCTAAAATATAATTTCATTTTCCATTTTCTATCCTGTGATATCCTGTGTTTGTTGTTAGTCTACAAATTTAAGCTGCCTTTGAGCTAAGCCGCTGGTTGTCAATGGATTATAAATCCATGGTTAGAGCTTCCGGATTACAAATCCGGAAGAGCGGCGGTATAACCTCACAAGCATCGGTTGCCCTGAGGTTTGGTAGCTGTCGGGGGACAGCTACCGGTTGTTGATTGCAAATTCGGAAGAGCGACTTATTGAGACAGCAGTTGAATTATTAAGCAGTCTACAAATTTAATGCTGTCCTTAAATCGAACCGCTGGTTGGGATTTGTAATCCCGAGCTGTTTAAATATTAGCATTTAGCATGCGTTTTAAAGTGGTTGTAAATGGATTACAAATCCATTGTTAAGGCTTCCGGATTACAAATCCGAAAGAGCAGGTGGCATAAACCAACCAACGGACAATTATGAAATGGAAACTTCCGCAGAAGCCTTTTCTACAAAATCTTCCAAATACTTCGGCATTGCAACTGACTCAGGTATATCAGGGCTGCTGATTGGAGCCTGATAAATTCTTTTCAATGGAACATGGCCCGTCCAAACAAGTCGTTCTTTTTCCGCCTGAGGATTATTGGGCTGACCTGTCCTCATTTTTGCAGAGGCTTCTTCAATGGGAAGACATACCAAGGCAGTTATTTTTACATCATCAGGGGTAGGAAGCCTGATGTTATCATCCCACCTTCCGGGAAGAATTTTCTCAGTAAAGGCTTTAAAAACCTCCATTTTAATAGCTGGATCTGCCTCTAGATAAGGTGTAGAAAAAGCTACAACTGACCGATAATTAAATGAATGGTTGAAAGCGGTATTGGCTAAAACCAAACCATCCAGCAGTGATACCGTCATACAGACTTTTTCAGTTTTACAGATTGCTTTTATAAAGTGACTTTTTACAGATCCGTGGATGTAAATTTTGTCCTTTACCCTCACAAATCCAGTTGGTATTGCCATGGGAATTCCATTTTCGATATAAGAGATGGTAATATCAATTGCCTCATCCAGAATCGAAAAAATGGTTGATTCATCATAGGCTCCTCTGTGAGGGTCCCGGGAAATTTTGGTGTTTGGAGTGATGGGATATCTTGACATGGTTCTAAAATTTCATTTGTTTTTTTCTTCGATATGACAAAACTAAAATAATTCTGGCCTATATTGTGGAGCCAGTTGTTAAATACTATACAGTCCAGATGATCAATTATCCATTTCTCAACGAGATCAGGATTAGTAGGGGAGAGAACCCACTGTACCTACAGATTTCACGAAGCTTAGCCTCACTTATTAAACAAGGCGTATTAAAACCGGGCCAGAAACTTCCCGGGTCGCGCACGATGGCGGAAATTCTTAAAGTAAATCGCAATACCGTTTGTTTGGCTACGGACGAATTAATTACAGAAGGCTGGGTGATTTCAAAGCCTAAAAGCGGATTATTTGTTAATGATCAGCTTCCATTAGTGCAGTATGCTGTTCTGAAAACAGATAGAAACAGACATGAGCAATTATCAGGATTACAGTTAACTCCCAATACTTTCCTTCAAGCACCCGAAGTAAATGAATTAGCCTACGAATTCAACGATGGTGTGCCTGATCCGAGATTAAGTCCTCTTAATGAGTTGGGGAGGGAGTACCACAGGCTGCTAAAAAAGTCTGGTCCCTTAAAGCTTTTTAGCTATGCTGATGCCGAGGGAGAACCTCTTTTGAGAAAGCTCCTGAGCAAAGATCTGAATGAGAATCGGGGTCTCCACACTACCCAAGATGATATTTTTATAAGCAGAGGAAGCATCATGGCCTTGTCACTGATAGCGCAGGCGACCCTGCAAAAGAACGATGTAGTTGTGGTGGGAGATCTGAACTACCGGACAGCTAATTTGATTTTTGAACAGGAAGGAGCACGTTTAATTCGTATTCCGGTTGATGAAAGAGGCATAAATACTACTGCCCTGGAAGAATTACTGCAAAAGGAGAGAATAAGGATGCTATATGTCACTTCACATCACCAACATCCTACTACGGTTACGCTTGCTCCGGAGCGGCGTATTCACTTGTATGAGCTTTCTCTGAAATGGGGCTTTTTTATAATTGAAGATGATTATGATTTCGACTACCATTATGAAAATAGACCTACCTTACCAATAGCAAGCATGGATACTTCGGGACTCGTAGTCTATATTGGCTCCTGGTCCAAGACTATTTATCCGGGAATCCGGACAGGGTTTATTGTGGCACCGAAAGTATTGATATCCGAGATGGTGAAATACCGGAGAATAATTGATCGCCAGGGAGATCATGTGATGGAACGCGCCATTGCTAACCTTATGCAGGATGGCACCCTGCAGCGATACCTTCG
>CAMPJM010000339.1 GCA_946886805.1 uncultured Flammeovirgaceae bacterium
AGGCAGCCAAAATAGAACAAGCAGGGGAAATATAGAACGTACCAGGATTCGTCCTTCGTCCTTTGACAAATCGAAGATCTTGTAGTTTTATTTTTTGCCATGCTGGAGAACGGCCTTATTATGTTCATCGAAAATCCCCCTTAATGATTTTTTTATGCGTTCAGTTTGGCAAAAGCTCAATAGGCAAGTCGTATCGTTTTTGCCGTTTTTAAAACTCACAATTCATACAGTAGTTTAGAAAGTTTGCTAATTTTGCGTTCAAAAAACGAGATGGTAAATCAAAAGTCAAAAAGCGTGCTTCGTAATTTAAGGATAGTAGGAGTGGTAGAAGGAATTTCTTTTCTTGTGTTGCTTTTTATTGCCATGCCATTGAAATATTTGGCAGATATGCCTGCAATGGTAAAATATGTCGGCTGGGCGCATGGGGTTCTATTTGTGGGTTTCGTACTCCTTTTGGCAATAGCGCAATATACCTTCCGATGGTCCTTTGTTAGATTATCCTTATCGTTTATTTCTTCCCTTGTTCCTTTTGGTACTTTTATATTAGACAGAAGATTAAAGGCGGAGGAAAAGGTAATAGGCCAATAGCTGTAATGTACTTAAACCTGTCCGACCGCAGTAGTGTTGGTATAAAGTATATTTTAACTATTCTGGCAATTTCAGAAAGGAGCGGTTGGACTGATAAGCAGTTATATAAGTGCAGGAGCAAATTAGGAAGAAGCCTTTGTCATTTATTTGAAAAAAAATTGGATGCTGATTTAGCTGCTGTTAGTTATTAATTCCAGTTGATTTTTTCTCTCTTCCTGATTTCTTCTTTTCGGTCAGCCCATTTTTTTGCAACTTCATGGGCGTTCATTTTATTTAGTTCCTGCCACTTGATTTGGGAGTCTATATAATAGTTTTCTTTAACTTCTGACATAAAAAGAAAAGTCTCATTCAAAAAGGAATTCAGTCTTTGGTAAGGAGAAAATACTCCTTTTTGCTTCAATGCTTCTAATTCATCTTGCATGCTCAATTCAAACAACAATAGTGATTTTGTGATTTGAAAAATTATTTCTTCTTCATTTTGTCCCAATAATGCAAGACGGATCCGTAGCATTATTGGTGAAAGATACATCCCATCTCCATCTTCTTCGGCAAGTTGGGTAAATTCCTCTAATTTCTCAATTGTTGGTTTAGGATTATTGGCTTGATAATGGTAACACCTTTCTAAATATTCAGCATAATGCATCAACACAGAGCCGTTTTTCTTTACAAGGGCAAGGTTTTCTTCATAAAAGGCTGATGTTTTATCCATGTAGTCGGCCGCAAGCAAAAAATTCCCATTTGAGTAGTGAATATCCGCAATGGCTTCTAAGCAGGAGGCTTTATAATAAGTCTCAAAGGCTGGATTTTCAATGTGTTCGATCAGTCTCTCGAAGTATTTTATTGCTGTTTCTAGCAGATCTATCCTTTTTAGTCTTCTTCCTTCTCCATAAAAAAAATGGCCGGCTTCTGTTAGATCCAGTTGCGTGGTAGGTTGAATTTCTATTTGTCTTGCCTGGTCGATCCAGAATAAATAATCTTTTTCAGGAAATTCTATATCAGAGTTGAGCCATTCAACATATTCATTAAATCTTTTAAAAGCCAAGACGAGGTTTAATGAAACAGCAGGGTAGGTGGCGTGGAATGATAATGCTGATTTTTGAAATTCTTTAACTTCGTTTTTGCTGTTAGACGCCCATGTTTTAAGAAGGTCTTTTTCTGTCTTGGAGTCTACGCCTTCTACTTTGCTCTTATTTATAATCTTATAGGGAAGGAAAACTAATTTAAGATATGAAAACCAATCGCCTTGAACGGGATCAATTTGGATTGACCGTACTATCATTTTTATAGCCTTTTCCCAATGGGCTTGATCAAAACCTCTGTTTTCGGCCATCAGTTCGTTAATAAATGAAAGTTGCTTATAACCATCCTGTTTTTCTTCGGGCGATTCCTTTATGTTTTGATAAATAGCATTTTCTGCTTCTTTAAAATAAATATCAATTTTATCAGGGTGGTTTCTTATTGCATCTTCCATCAGCGTGATATAAGTGCTACTGTAAACATCCCACAATTTTTCACCCATTAATAAACTTGTTTTTTCTGCAATCGGTAATAGTTTTGCAATGCCTTCCTGGGTAAGTTTACCGCATGCAAAATCATAGGTCATCGTGCAAAACAGCGATAGGTAGCCATTGGCTAATTCTTCTTTTTCTTCTGTAGTGCCATCTTTCATGTATTCTAAAAAAAACTGGTCCAATGAATCAAAATCCCAGCTATTGGCTAATCTGTTTATATATCCGAAGGAAAGTCCTTTTTCGGAATCTTCTCTCTGGAGGTGATAATTGTCTACATGGGCATGGTTGATGGCACCCATCATACTACTTCCATAAGACTCCTGAAAATAGTCTTCCTCAAAACAGTATGCCGTAAAATAAACCTTAAAACTGTCAGCATCCTGGTTTTGCTTTTGAGTCCGGATAAGATCTATGTAGCCCTCTTCATCAGTAAATTCAAAATAATTATATTCCTTTCCCGAATCATCTGTGGCATATTTTTCAATAATGTATACCGGAAATTTATCGGATGGAAAAGTATGCGATACAATTTTATGTTCTGCTTTTGCTGTTATTTTCTTTAAATATTCAGCGCCTTCCTTCTCATTGGAATATACCGCTGCTATCCAATTCTGTGGTTTGTCTTCTATCTCAATGATGTGCATTTTGTTTATCCTTTAGCATTTAATTTACTTTGGTCTGGAACATTTCAACGGCAAAGCTTATACTTTCAAATTCCTAAATAAAAATACCACTCCTTTTGCATTCATCATTCACTACAAATCAGGAGAATACAAAATCATGATATATGGTGATTTTTGGCGAATTATTTTTTTTGATCTTTGAATAAATAATATTGCTAAATCAAGCACCCACATTTCTTATCTGCCTCGGAACAAGGGCTATTACCAACTTGGGACTTTATTATTTGCTGGAATTTTATAATATCGGTGTGCTGAATAAATAGAAGCAGCCAGGTAATCAGGTTTTAGTCAAATGCCTGGTCTACAAAGAATTGTGAATAAATTGAAAATCAATAAATGAAAAATTTCTTAAAATCGTACAATCCAGAAAATTGCATCAAAGCACCTGCAGAAATTATAGCAAAATATGAAGGTAAAGTGCCTGATTCATTAATTGAATTATGGAAAACCCATGGACTCGGTAAATACAATAATGGCCTTCTGGAAATAGTTAATCCTGATGATTTTAATGACACACTGTGGATGTACCTGGGAAGAGAAGTAGAATATTATGTGCCTTTTGCTACCTCAGCTTTTGGAGAATTATTTTATTATAGATTGCTTACCGATCCGGAGGATCTGGAAGAAGGAGATGAAGTGGTAGAGGATGTCTGTGTGGTGGAAATACATCGCAGGGTTATTAATACATGTGCTTGGAGTCTTGACGAGTTTTTTAATGACTACTTGTGTAATCCTGAGGTAATGAGCGACTTATTAAGAAGAGAACTTTTTGAACAGGCGATAGAAAAAATAGGATCCCTGGCTAAAAATGAGGTGTTCTATTTTGTGCCTGCTTTGTGTATTGGCGGTGCGGAGGCTTTGGAATTTGTTGAAAAAGGAAATATACAAATACATTTAGAAATTCTCTTTGACCTTGGAAACGTATCCTAAGTGTTGGTTGTGGCAATTAAAGAATTTAATGAAAATGATGGAAAAAATGAAATGGATTAAGGTTGAATAAAATACTTAACCAAACGACATTGGAGTATAATTTATAACTACTTAAAAAAGAAAATTGAAAAAGTATACTACCTACCAAAAAATACAGCCCCGATACTTTAGTCGGTCTGAGTTTTTGGCTTTTCCGGTTTTGCCAATAGTAGTACTAAGTGGTATTTCATACGGAATTTTATATTTCTTTGGCCTTACGCTCACCATAATTGCGAATGTTGTTGTTTCCCTGTTTTTAAATGCCTATTACCATGGCTTTAAAAATTCAACACCCAATGGTGGAAATATTCCCTCTAAAGAAATTCCTGGGTTAGTAGTGTTTCTTTCCTTTTTGCATTCTTTTTTGGCGATTTTAGGGCTTTTGCTTCTTGTCGATGTTGGTGTATACCTAATAGTTTTGTATCAAAAAACAGGTATTTTTTATGGCGCCTTCTTCTCTATCTGGGCTTTTGTGGTTTTTGGTGTTCCATGTTTATATTTTTTAATAAACAGGCTCCGCTATTGGCATACTGTTTATTATCAGGCATGGGTTTTTACGTTAGTTCGTTTCAAGGTTGTACATGATGCGGAGCTTTTAATATATATCCAAGAAATATCATTTCTAAACACTCATAAAAAACTTTTAAGTACCGTTCCTTTCGAAAAGAGAAAAGACGCGAACAGCTATCAAAAGCTAAATGCAATGTCTGTTGCAGAGAAAAATGAATACCTATACGAATCTGCAATTGAAACTACACTCCAAATACCGAAAAACACAAATAAGTTAAAAATATCCTGGTATTCCTTTGTAGAAGATGCCAGTTATGTAGAGGAAGTCGACTTTCCTTTTCATAAATTGAAATTTGAAGAAAACAAATATCCATTAAATGTGTCCAAATTTCTTCGGGGTAAAAAAACATCGGATATTACATTATCCATACGGCCAGGTGGCATTATTCATTTATATAACAAAGAATGTACACTGATCAGTCCTACTATGATAAAGGCGATCTCAATAAGTGAAGAAGATAAAAAGGCGCTATTAGATAGATATACTTCATCAAATCGTTTAGGTAAATTGAGAAACCGTTTTTCGGCATGGGTAGAAGAAATCAAAAAATCAGGAAGAATAGAAAAGCGATGCATCATCGGCAGTACATTATTTTCCTGGAAATTGACAGGCGAAGGACTTGAAGGGCATGAAGTGTTGATGATAGATACCCGAAACCCATTTAATCCAAATGAAACATTAGCATTAGATACATTTGATTTAAGATCTATACCGTTTTGCTTTCAATTTGACTACAGAAATAATTCCTGGTTAGAAGTTCACCTTGATGCTGAAAAACTATATGAGGTACTGCACCCGATATTGGAGAATGATCCTCAGACTGAGATCGAATTTTATGTGGCTATTGATATCGAAGGTGGAAG
>CAMPJM010000340.1 GCA_946886805.1 uncultured Flammeovirgaceae bacterium
GGCGATGGCTCGGTGACTGAAGGAGAAGTGTCGGAAGCGTTCCAAATGGCGGCATTAAAACAACTACCTATCATTTATCTTGTGCAGGATAATGAATGGGGGATTTCTGCTACCAGTAAAGAGATGCGGACCATGGATGCGCATGAGTTTGCTGCTGGATTTAAGGGGCTGGATAGAATGCGGATTGATGGTTCAGATTTTGTAAAAGCATACGGGAAAATGAAGCGGGCCTTTGATTATGTACGAAGGGAAAGAGCACCTATTTTGGTTCATGGAAGATGCCCCCTGTTGGGACACCATACTTCCGGGGTTCGGAAGGAATGGTATCGTAATAAAGCAGATTTAGAACAGCACCAAAATGAAGATCCCATTCCTAAGCTTAAAAACAGCCTTTTAGAGGCAGGAGTTGAGGAGTCTACGTTGGCTAAAATAGAAGCTTCAGTAAATGAGTTGGTATTGGAATCTTTTGAAAGCGCAATGGCAGCAGAAGATCCCGAAATAAAAACATTATTTGATCATGAATTTGTACCGACTCCTATTACGGAAGAAAAAGGAAATCGAAAACCGGAAAATGCCGAAAAGATAGTAATGGTAGATGCTGCTTTACATGCGGTAGATGAAATTTTGGGAAAACATCCAGAAGCACTATTCTACGGGCAGGATGTAGGAGGAAAATTAGGGGGCGTTTTTAGAGAAGCCGCCAACCTTACGGAAAAATATGGGGATCACAGGGTTTTTAATACGCCTATTCAGGAAGCTTATATCATTGGGTCGACGGTAGGCATGTCGGCTGTAGGTTGCAAACCCATTGTAGAGATACAGTTTGCAGATTATATTTGGCCTGGTATAAATCAACTCGTTGAAGAGATCTCTAAAAGCTGCTACCTTAGCCAAGGAAAGTTCCCTATTCAGTCATTGATAAGAGTACCAATTGGCGCTTACGGCGGGGGCGGACCTTATCATTCTGGTAGTATTGAATCGACATTGCTGAATATCAGGGGTATAAAAGTTGTGTACCCTTCCAATGCCGCGGATATGAAAGGCTTGTTAAAATCCGCGTTTTATGATCCTAACCCAGTCGTTTTATTGGAGCACAAGGGCTTATATTGGTCAAAATTATCAGGGACCGAGGAGGCGAAAACTTTTGAGCCTGATGAGCATTACGTGATTCCTCTAGGAAAAGCTCGAACGGTTATTGCGGCCTCCGACGAAAAAATTGCCAATGGAGACTCTGCGGTGATTATCACCTATGGCATGGGCATTTATTGGGCTATAGCAGCAATTGCGGAGATGGATGAAGCAGTGGAAATTCTCGATTTGCGGACACTAAATCCCCTCGATTGGGAGGCGGTCGGACGAGCTGTAAAATTGCATAATAAAGTGATGGTGTTAACAGAAGAACCCTTGATGAATAGTTTCGCTGAATCACTGGCAGGAAGAATTAGCAAAGAATTTTTTCGGTTTTTAGATGCCCCTGTTTTCACCTTGGGAGCAGCAGATCTGCCAGCAATACCGTTAAATGTAAAATTAGAAGAAGCAATGCTTCCCAACGCAGAAAAAGTAAAATTGATGATAGAAGAACTATTGGCGTATTGAAAGGGTCTTTTAGTCTCAATACCCGTGTCATTAGTGGGTTGTTAAAGTAAAACAGGTAAAAACTCCTAAATTCTGCTTTTGGAACCTCAGAGTCCTCTGAAAAAGAGAGACTCTGAGGGTGCGGTAAGTTTTGATAAAGCACTCCAAATAGCCAAAAGCTAACCACTAAAAACTAACCACTAAAAAAAACTAAAACGGATACCCAATTCCAATATTAAACACTAAAGGATAAGTGTCATTGTATGGTTTGCTGAGTCCAACCTGATCGAGGACAAACCGGTCACCCTCTTCTCTGGCGGGATCATACACCTTCATACCAACATCTAAACGAAGAACAAGAAAGTTAAAATCAAATCGAAAGCCAATTCCGGTACCTACGGCAAGTTCTTTATAAAATCTGTTGAATTCAAACTTAGATCCTGGCCTTCCCTGTTCTTCAAAATTCCAGATGTTGCCGATGTCCAAAAAGATGGCTCCTTCCAAAAAGCCGATTATATCTCGTCTTATTTCAATGTTTGCTTCTAAAATTATTTCACCCGGCTGCTCAAAACTTTGATTTATAGGCCCGTCTTCGTTCGGATCATAAGAGCCAATGGAATCGGGTTGCGTATACGAGCCAGGCCCTAACCTTCTGGGCCTCCAGCCCCGGTTGGAACTACTACCTCCCGCAAAATAATATTTTTCGTAGGGGAGGACATTGTCCCCGCCATATGGTTTGGCTATACCTGCATTTATTCTGAAGGCAAAATCAGTTACCGGCGATAACTTCATGACTCTCCTGAAATCTGCATTTAATTTAAAGTACCTATAAAACTGTAGCGTATCCCCGAAGTTTTCGTACAGCGAGGTTCCTATTACGTTCTGTAAAGTACCGCCACTTTCGGCAAATAATCTTAAATATGAAGCGTTTCTTCCACCTGTCCCATACTGATTGAAGTTGAAAACGGTGTAAAAGATCATACTGGAAACAAACGACGGTTCAAAGGACCTTCCTAAGTTGTTCCCAAGCTCCTTATAGGCCAGAAGCAAGGAGTCAAAAGTTGACGAAATATCGCTTGAATTGATAATACTGGCATCGACCAACGAAAAGTTGTAAAATACTTTTTGATCTTTTTGCCAGGTATAAATAGCTGATATTTTGGAATTGCTTCGGGTATAGTCCGGACGCTTAGTATAATTATACCCTACTAAAAACCTTGTCTTGGGGTTATAGGTTCCTAGTTTGGATTTTAATCCTGCTCCCAATGGGAAAACAAATTGAGGAAAGATGATAGACAAATTTGCCCCAATTTCCTGGCTCGAAAAGGCCTGTTCAGGATCTGAGGCAGAGGCAACACCTTCAATTCCTGCCCGTCCACTAAATTCCAGGATTTCCAGCCCCCCGAATATATTCCTGTCCTTAATGGTAAAATTATAAAATGGGCCAGGAACTTGTTCTGTTACAGTAAGCCCGATTTCATTGGACATGGTGTATTTCTTTAAGGGGCTTGTATAAATATTTGCAACGAATTTTCCCCCGGTAGTATCGTAGTTGATGTTTACAAATTTAAAAATATCAAGGTTTGAAAGTTGTCGCTGCGTCTCAAAAGTGTTCTCTTTGCTATACAGGCTGTCGGGATACAAAAATAGTCTCCGGTCTAAGATTTTTTTGGAGTATTCGTCATTATGATATTTATACACAACGCCATTGTACTCCTCCCTGTTTCTCTGGTTTGGACCTCTAAATCCAGCATCCGTGGTAAAGTACACAGAGTCGAGCTCAAAGACTTTATGATAACCTCTCTTTGCAGGATCAAGAATAACAATTTCTATTGCCACTCTTTTCTCATCGGAGATGGTAGTATCTACATTATATTCAACATATTGCCTGCTAAAATCATAAAATCCGTTATTTTTGAGCAGGTCATCAATTCTTTCCCTTTCAGCAGTCAATATAGCCTGGTCGTATACCTGATCCTTTTTTATAAGAATATCTTCCTGGTTTTCAAAATATAGCTTTTTGATAGTCGTATCGCTAGTTGTAAATAAAATGCTATCAATCAGGTACGGAGCCCTTTCTGTAATCATAAACTCAACGGTGATTTTTTTCCCACTTGTATCAGTGTCATAACTTGTTTCACCCAGAAAATACCCCTTGGTATGCAGGTAATTCTCCATTTGAGTTGCCGCCTCATTACTTTTAGCGCTGTCATAAATCGCCAGAGGTTCGCCCCAGCGCATGAGCAAATTGCCTTCTTCCAATATTTTATCTTTTTTGGCTAACTTCCGACTTTTTTTCTCTCTAAGACGATTTGCCTTTTTCTCTTTATTTTCAGCCTCTGCTTCTTCTATTTTATTATCGAATTTTTCCTGAATTTCAGTTTTTTCTTTTTTTATTTCTTCTTCGTTATAATTATTTAGTCCCCACTGATATAAGTAAACGTAGGGGGAAACAGGCAGTAAGGGGAGTCTTTTGTTCGGTTCTTGTCTGAAAAAATCTGTGTAGCGGGTGGGGCTGGTTTCCTCGGTTCCTTTTACTTTTTGCTTATAAATTAAATATTCATCCTGTTCGAGGTATCTCGTGCCTAAACAACCTGAAAGGAAGAGCAGAAATACTAAAAAAAATAAATTATATGTTAACTTCAAGGCTTAATAAAAATTTAATTGTTATGATATCAAAAAAGGCAGCAAAATACATCAAATCTTTACAACAAAAAAAGTTTCGAAAAACCGAACAATCTTTTATAGTTGAAGGAGCAAAAAGTGTAATTGAGCTCTTAAAATCTGAATTTAAAATAAGAACGCTATATGCTACGCCTGTGTTTTTAAAAGATCAAAAACATTTGATTTCTAATAATACAAATAAATTTGAAGTAGTGGAAACTACAGAAAATGAATTGTCGACTGTTGGAAGTTTTAAAAGTAATAATGCTGCTATTGCGGTTGCGGAAACTAAGGAAAACAAATCCATTGTTGTAGAGCATTTTGCCATTGCGCTGGACAGAATTAATGATCCTGGAAATTTAGGGACTATCATCCGTATTGCCGATTGGTATGGAATTGAAAATATCATTTGCTCGGACGATTGTGCTGATCAATACAATCCCAAGGTAATTGCTGCCAGTATGGGTTCTTTTACAAGGGTGAATTTATACTATACCCACTTATTGGATTATCTAAAAAGTCCGTCCGTTCCTGTTTATGGCGCTTATTTAGAAGGTAGTAGCGTGCATCAATATAAGTTTACAGAGGAAGGAATTTTACTAATGGGAAGCGAATCACAGGGAATAAATAAAAATTTAGAGCAATACGTAAATCATAAAGTCAGTATACCTGCATTTGGGAAGGCCGAATCACTCAATGTAGGAGTAGCTACCGCAATTATTTGTGATAATATAAAGAGAAATGGAAAGTAATTATAAAAATGCATGGTCTTTGGAAGCCTCCTCCATCATTTCAGCTGCCTTTTCTTTGCCCAAATACCTATTTATCAAATAATGGGCGAGATAAAGTAGCGGGGTAATGGCTATGGCAATTAAGAATTTGTAGATATAGTTGATAATACCCACGGAGAGCGTTTGCTCAACAGACCAATTTCCAAG
>CAMPJM010000341.1 GCA_946886805.1 uncultured Flammeovirgaceae bacterium
ATAGTCAATAGGTTCATCTGTTATAAGTTCAATAAATGATGCTTCCTCCAAAATACATTTATTAATATCCCAGAATTTGGTCATATTCTTTTGCTCAACAAAATGAAATTCATCAATAGAAACACGGATATAAACATCATTAGAAAAAACGAGCAACAATGCATCCAAATAAAAAGGGGCTGATGCTTCTCCAAATGAAATGTATTTCAACTTATACCGAGAATCTAATATCAGATATTTTATGGGTCGACCAATGTAGCTAGATATATTATTTTTAAATATATTTCTGTCATCCAATGACCTGGTTTTTTTATCCAAAGGTACTCCGCAACTTGCTGAAATACTGATGATTATAATCAACATCAAAATATCTTTAATCATATCTTTACATTTTTTACTCAAGCTGAGACTCAACCTTTTGAAAGTTGATATTTTTAGTTCCCGATTCATATAACCCTATACCACTGTCTTTCAAAAGTTGAACCATAGTTTCGGTCTGAGCATCAGTTTCTGACAGACCATGTGTTGTGAAAATTTCATAAAATTTATCAAGAGCTTTGTAGTCAAAAGATCCTTCATTCTTTTTCAAAAAATTAGTCGCTTTATCAGAATCTTCAATTACTAAAGCAAACAATTTAGATTCCGTGGCAATGACTGAAAAGAATCCTTCCTTTGAAGAATCATTGATCAGGTTCAAAACATCTCCAGATGATGGAGGCATGTTATCATCCGTGTGAACATGTAGTTTTCCTTGCTGAACTCCATTTGTGTTTGTGTTAAATGACACCTTGTTGATATCATTGTCCGTCCGGGCATTTTCCATCCGATAAATCTTGTCAATACTGGTTACACCTTTCCCTACTTCATAATTAGGCAAATGATAGGCTGATACCATCGCTGACCATTCTTCTCCATTCCCTACAGCTTTTTGTGTTAAGCTACGTATTTGCGAGGATAATGATGAAACTGCGGCATTTAAGTTTTTAATTGGGTTCCCTGGGCCCTTGCCTTGGATATCAATAAATCTGATGGGATTATTAGCCGCATACGCATATGGGCTTTGAAAAGAATACTTCTCAGCCAGCGGATCAACAGACAGAAATATACTTGTCTGCGCATCATAATACCTCGCCCCATAATAATACAGCCCCGTCTCCTCATCAAGCTCTTTGCCATTAAACAAATATGGCGTCCTGTCCGTATTACTGTGCTCCTCTACAAATGTACCCCCAAAGGCAAAGTATTCCAAATGCTGGTATACCTCACCAGAAGCATCTGTGATATAGCTGGTTGACCCCAAATGGTCGGGGTGGTAAAAGTACTGGAACTTTTCACCGCCGTCACCACCAGTTCCGCCTCCTTTAATCTGTCCCGGAGGTACTTTTCCACTCTTGCCAGCGGTAAGAATGTTACCGTCTTCGCCCAGGAATCTCTTCTAAAACCGCTGAAATTTATAGCCATGTAGTAACAAATATTTTTAAAAGTATAAAGAATCCGTTAAATTAGGCTTTCGAAAGGTAAAAGTATGTTGACAACTTTGTAAACCCTATGTTACAGCCCATAATTGATTAAAAAGGAATGATGTTATTCACAACTGGATTACTAAAATTTTTCATTGGCCTAATCGGAGTGATAGGAACGATAGTATTACTTTTTCTGTCTGCGTTTAAACGAACACGAACGGGCAAACTCCAATATGCTGTAATAACCTTCTTAACGACGTTAACCCTTATCTTACTTATAACTGGGTTAGAATTCCTAATGTATCCTACTAACAGCAAACTGGATCAACTCGTCTTAACTGCTCACCGGGAAGCACCATTGGGTGCGTACTGGCTTGGTGTTTATAACGATTCAACCTGGGAACTTGGAAATTCATCAAGCGAAATAGAAGTCCGTGGCAGATATACAATTTCAGGTGACACTTTATACTTAAAGACAGTTGGTGGTAGGGCCTTTTACAGCGGTGATACTCGGAAGGCCTTCGTAATACAGGGAGACGATTTGATCGAAGTTGAGAACACAGGAATTAACGGACTCAAAATTGGAACGAACAAACTAAACGGGCTGTAACAATACCTACGAATGAATGGGATTTCATAGGTTAATAAAGTTGGCGGCACTTGGAAAGTCCGCCACGAATTCAAAACTATCTTGCTCAACTCCAGCAGGGCGTATTGTTCTAGTGATTGTAATAAACCTACCTTGTTTTTTATTACTGTACTATCATTTGACAGTTTTTAAGGATTATTAATTAGTTTACACCTTAAAGCTTCCTAATTTCAGATTTATCGGAGCTTTTTCAGATGAACTGTTAAGCCCATAGGTGTACATTTTTGTCTTGTCCTGAAATTTGAAATAGGCGTCACCACCTGCTCCGCCGCCCTTGATCTGTGCCCCGGGAGCTAGTTTGTTTCTGTCTTTCCGGCGGTTACGATGACTCGTCCGCAGCGGTCGGTAGGGCTCTCATTCCGAAACTTCAGGTTGCCTATGACTCCATCGAATCTCTTGGTGCTTCTCTGCATAGCCCCATACTACATGACTACGGTGAGAACTGCTTAATACGACATTGAGTGAAGTTGCCATAAGCTTCTCATAATCAATCAATGATCAAACGTTCATCAATCTGCCTCCATTTCATTTTTGATTCTCTCCATTGAACCCCTTGAAAGGTCAATACTTTTTTGTTCCCTATTATCAAGATGGAATATTTCACGGTATCTTTATATTTATAATCATTTTTATTAAATGAATATTCAAATTTATCATAACCTCCGATAGAATCCATTAGTACATCATTAGTTTTTAACTCCTTGAGCTTGCTCAATATAAAATCAGGTGTATTCGACTTAATTACATAATTCATAACCATGGATACTATCACGGCAAAAATAAAAAGTAAAATAAAATATTTTAGGTATTTCATGCTGTTTTGTTTCGGTGTTAGCTTCATTTTATTGGTCTATCTGAAATTTGAGTTCAACTCCAAGTATAAATTTAAGTCCAATTTCAAAACCAGATTCCTGTTTCGTGGTGGTATTGCCAAACGCATCAGTTTCTTCTTTTACCTTACTAAAAAGTCCATTATAAGAGGTTGATTTCTCGATGAACGTTTTGTAATCGCTTGATTGTAAATCCCCATCGATTTGTTGTTCTTGGCCTACGCCACCACCGAAGCCTAAAATACTTATGCTCGCTTGATTAGAAACTTTAACTCCTCCAGTCTTGACCCCCTTTTCATCGCCGGAAATTTCCTTAGTGCCCAGCTTTTTTGTCGATTCAAATTTACCACTCTCAATTGAACTCTTATCTTTCAAAACTTCAACGCTCATTACAGATAAATCTACCTTTACAATTTCTCCGACTGTTATACCTGCTTGTGGACCCACGGAAACGCTAATCTCAAGGCTTACGTCAGGCAACGATTCTAAAAAGGTGTCGAATGCACTTGATTCCTCTTTCTTAGGACAAGGCTTATCTCCACAAGGTCCTCTACCATCTGGATCAGTTAATTTAATAGGATTGTTCAGTGTGTAATTATATGGCGAAACACTCGGAAATTTTTCCGCCAAAGGATCCACACTCAACCAAATACTCGTCTGCGCATCATAATACCTTGCACCATAATAATACAATCCCGTCTCCTCGTCAAGCTCTTTGCCATTAAACAAATATGGCGTCCGGTTCGTATTGCTATGTTCCTCTACAAATGTACCCCCGAAAGCAAAGTATTCCAAATGCTGGTACACCTCACCGGAAGCATCCGTGATGTAGCTTGTTGATCCCAAATGATCCGGGTGGTAAAAGTACTGGAACTTTTCACCACCGTCACCACCAGTTCCGCCTCCTTTAATCTGTCCCGGAGGTACCTTTCCGCTCTTGCCAGCGGTAAGGATGCTGCCGTCTTCGCCGAGGAACTTCAGGTTTCGCACAATCCCGTCGATCAGGTCCTGGTGCTTCTTGGCATACCCCACACTGCCATTGCCTGCCTTTGCGGTGTTCTGCTCGTCCATGCCGCCGCCAAGTTTGCTCACTATGCGCTGCCCTTCAATATAGTAGTGCTTGGTATAGCCACCGCTCTTGAGCACCAGGTAAGGACTTGCGTACACGGTATAGTTGCCCATGCTGCCCGAACCGGCCTTGCGGCTGCCATCGATATAAACGGCCTGTCCAATACTCTTGCCCTTGAGTACCCTTGTACCGGAGGCGTCATAGACATAGTGGTACTTGGCACCGTTGTCCGATATGGACCTCACCCTGTTCTCCTCGTCCCATAATATCTCCCTCCGCTGCCCGCTCACGTCATGCGTCCATCCGGTCTGGTTGCCATTGGCGTCGTAGGTGTAGGACTGCTGCCCGATGTGGACAGGAGCATGCGGCTGTTCTTGGCTATAGGTATAGGTATTGTCATAGGAACTCTTTTTTTGCTCCTTGAAATTGTCCCCGTCACTTCCGCTACGCTCGTGGAGCTGGGTCTTTTGCAAAATCCCGCCCACGCTGTTGTAGCTCATGGAAAGTGAATAGCGGTGCTTTTCGTTGCTGCCGGTATATTTCCCAGCTGCAGTCGTCAGCCTGTACAG
Source organism: uncultured Flammeovirgaceae bacterium (assembly GCA_946886805.1). The sequence goes on from CAMPJM010000341.1 coordinate 4,581, forward strand.
ATCGTCATACTCATAGGTGTATTCAGAGCTGCCACCCATCAGGTTTGAAGTGGGTACCTCAGCACTGTTCTTCAGGCTCAAAATGTTGTTCACCTTATCATACCCATAGGTGTTGTCCATAAAGTTTCTCTGCGCTGCCGTGGCAGCGGTCATGTTTTGCAGCCTCCTGCGTTCTGGCTCATAGGTATAATTGGTCTTCGTTCCGTTGCCGTACTCCAGGAATACCCGTTGCTCGAACTTGTCGTAGCCAAGTTGGGCAACATACGAGTATTTGGCATTTCCTTTTTTGCCGTCCATGCTGCGGAGCAAACCCCCGGCATTATAATGGTAGGTCACTTCCTCGCCGTCTGGGTAGGTCATGGACACCAACCGGTTCCAGGTATCGTAAACCCATTCTGTCTGGTATGTTTGTTCGGCATGTTTGGGGATCACGATGGTACGCAGGTTTTTCACCACTTCGCCCAATGGGCCATAGAAAAATTCCTGTGCGCCCGTTGCATCTTCCTGGGTGACAATCCTGCCCGCCCGGTTGTGTTCTGCCCCTGCTTCCCCGTAAGTGTAGTGGACATCGTTCTCCA
>CAMPJM010000342.1 GCA_946886805.1 uncultured Flammeovirgaceae bacterium
TGGGCAGAAGAAAACAAACAAGAAGAAAATGTGGATGAGGATGATGTACACACTCCGGGTGAATAAAAAAACAGATGGTTTCAATAATTATTCCTACCCTTAACGAAGAGGCTTATATTGATAAAACGCTGGCGAATATCACAGCTCAAAATGGGGAATTTGAAGCTATAGTGGTAGACGGGGGAAGTACTGACAACACAGTAAAAACTATTAAAATGTTCACAGGTGTCCGATTAATCTCATCTCAAAAAGGAAGAGCTATACAAATGAATTCGGGGGCAAATATCGCACTTGGAGATGTATTATTATTCCTGCATGCTGATACAACTCTACCACCAAATGCGATCTTCGCTATTGAAGAAAAAATGGCTAATTCTGATATTGCTGGCGGATGCTTTTTTTTAAAGTTTGATAGCAATAACCTACTTCTTCGAATTTATTCAGCTTTCAGCAAAATCAATCATTCCTTGTTTACCTACGGAGATCACGGATTTTTCGTAAAAAAGACAATTTTTGAAAAGATTGGTGGCTATGCTGATATGCCCATCATGGAGGATGTAGAAATTTTGCCCAAGATAAAAAGAAGCGGAAGATTCATCAAGCTGAGCCAACCTGTCACCACTTCGGCAAGGAGGTTTATTACAACTGGAATAGTAAAGCAACAGCTCCTCAATATTGCATTGGTGGTTTTGTACAAAATTGGGGTTTCTCCAGAAAAAATAAAGAAATATTATTCTGTTAGTGATTAGTTATTAGCGGTTAGGAGTTAGCTATTAGTGGTTAGTGGTTAGCTATTAGCATGTCGCTTCAGAGTCTGTTTTTACTTTCTAATTATTGTTTACCTTGATTTTTTACGCTGTCAATAACATCTATCAAACCGTTTTCTGCTTTGTCGCCGGAAAGCTGCCAAAACATAATGCCCCCAAGATCATTTTCAATTGCATAGTTGGTTTTTTGGGCAATGGAGAGAGAATCATCATAAGTTGCAAATAAGCCCTTTTGAGCATTATAACTAATTGTTGCTTTAGCCATCGAGTCCCAGTATGTTGTAAATCCAGAATTCGTATCCATAAAAGCATCTAAATCTTTATATGGTACCGCCTCTTTAAACCTTCCCGTCTGATAAAGGCCGTTCGAAGTGCTATCAACCGCTTCCCAGACCCTGGCATAAAAAGCTGATCCAATGACAATCTTTTCACTAGGAACACCCAAATTATTTAGAAATTGAATGGCATTATTGGCTGATAGCAACTGTTCCGTAGTAGAGTAGAGCGGGGTATGATGTCCTGTCAAAGGGCTGCCACCATTAACCATGTCATAAGTCATTAGATTCACTTTATCCAGCAAGGGCATTACCTTCTCCCACTCAATAGATTTCTCCAAAAACGCATCAAAAGCACCAGCAGCAAAGGAAATATAATAGTCATCACCTAAAGTTTCCCGTAGTTCTTCAACCAAAGCGGTGAAGTTCTCGCGATCTGCAGGTTTATAAGGATGCCCAGGATGACCTGCCACTACAGGGTATTCCCAATCGAGGTCAATACCATCGGAATTATGCCGTTCCAAGGCAACTTTAACGGATTTTGAAATTAAATTAAATATCGGATGGCTAATTTAATAGTTTTAGTAAATTGGGTGGAGGTATTAATATTAATTTTAAATGGTATGTGTTTACATCATTCTGTTTTTAGAAAACAATTTACTTTTTGTTTTTGAACATTGGCTTAATTGATTAGTTGTCCCACTTTGTTTACTACTTTATATTCCAAGTCTGCAAATTCATTGAAATGAGCTTCACCACATTTGATTTTCATTTGCTCATCTCCACTCAGTTTTGACAAGTCAACCTGTGGCGTTCCTGTGTCTTTGGTTTCAGCTACAAAATAAATTTTCTGATCGTCTTCAAATACCAACGCCCAATCAGGATTATAATTTCCTATCGGTGTCGGGATTTTAAACCAATTAGGCAGCTTAAAATAGAATTTGATCTGGTCGCTGGTTTCACAGTCTTTTGCAAATTTGCTTTCTACTCCTGAGTCTAAAGGCACGAATTCTTCATAAATGGTTTTGGAAGGGTGGGCAACTTTAAATGAAAAGTCATTCAGATACACTTCCAATTCCTGGGCTTCAAACAAGGCCATTTCATATTCAGCACCACCTATTTTTTGATATTTGATTCCGTCAATCATCAAATCGTAAAGTGTCCGTTTTATCGCTTGAGTAGCCAGATCTAAAAACAACTGCGGGTTAATCAGAATATCCCCAATTCTGTCTGACTTGCTCAATATTTCTTCAATGGTGGAACGGGTCAATTCTGTTTTGCCTTGAATGTAGCCCAAAACATCAGGAATTTTCCAAGAGTAGCCACCATAAGATTCTACTTTGTCCCCTGCGTACATTGTGTCAACTCCTTCATCCGTCATACTGATTTGTACTTTAGTGGAACGAACGGAAGGGGCTTTGATTTCAGGTAAATCTTTTATGGCTTTAGCGGCAAAGGTGATTAACTCGTCTGTTTTGTAATCTACCCGATATGTAGTTTTCTTTTTCAGCTTTTCCCATATCTCTAAGAATTTTGGGTCGGCTTCAAAACCTTTGCGGTATTTTATCGCAGTGCGATCTCTATGGTTTTTGATTCTGCCTGTAAATGCTACACCGCAGTCGTCCTCAATTTCCTTTTGTAGGGCTTTGGCAAAATCATCATACGCTTCATTGGCAACAACCGTCAAACGGTTTATATTTTGGTCATAGGTTCGTTTTCCTGTTTGGTCAACCGCCAAACGTAAACCTCTGCCAATTTCCTGGCGTTTTTTTATGTCTGACTTGGTTTCGTTTAAGGTGCAAATCTGAAATACGTTCGGATTGTCCCAACCTTCACGCAAGGCAGAATGTGAAAAAATGAAACGAAGAGAATTGTCTAATCCCAACAATTTTTCCTTGTCTTTCATTATCAAACTGTAAGTGTCATCATCTGCTTTGGTTTCGCCCGAAGTATCTTTGAAAACACCTTTTTTGTCTTGTGAAAAATAGCCGTTGTGGGTTTCGCCAACGGAAAATTTATTTAATTCACTAAAAGCTGGTTTTGAAATGTATTCCTGGTAAATTTCTTCAAACCATTCAGCAAATTTTCCTTTTACGGCATTTCCCGCTGCATCATAACTGCGATAGTTCGCGACCTTGTCAACGAAGAACAATGACAAAACTTTTATTCCCAATTTGTTTAGCCGTTTTTCTTTCCTTAAATGTTCTTCAATGGTTTTACGGATTTGAAACTTCATTACTTCATCCGTTAATCCCCCCTGACTGTCCCCTTTGTATAGTAAGTTTCCGTTTGAAATAGATATGCACTGGTTTATGGCATCAATTTCTTCAATGATATAACCGTCTGCGTAAATTTCCCTTTCATTGGAAAGCTTATACAAATCATCACCCACTTTTACTGTAAGCGTTTTCTTTTTTACACCTCCGTTTTCATTGCTGTTTATAGAAACTTTCGCAGTTACTTTGGTTTTCGTAGCCGTTATAGATTCTACCGAAACAAAAGCATCATTGTAGGCATTTTCTTCAATTATAGAATCAACTTCAATTTGTTTTACAAGACCTAAATCATAAGCTTTTACTGGATTTAGACTGTAAGTCAGGTTGTATTGTTTTCTATGCGTTGCCGAATAGCGAAGCGTACAAAGCGCTTTCAAGTTATCAATGGCCGCAATACGCTTTTCGGTTTCCATATTTTGTGGCTCGTCCACAATCACGATGGGATGGGTTGCCTGAATAAACTCAACCGGCTTTTGTCCGTTCAGCTTGTCGTTGGGTTTATTGATGATGTTTTCGTCTTTGGCAAATGAATCAATGTTGATTACCAGTACTTCAATGTTGTTATTAGTTGCAAAACCTCTCAAAGTGGAAACTTTGGCACTGTCATAAACTTGAAAGTTAACCGGTACATTGTCATAAAGTGTCTGAAAATGCTCGTGTGTAATTTCCAGGTTTTTCAAAACGCCCTCACGAATAGCCACCGAAGGCACCACAATCACAAACTTTTTGAAACCGTAAAGTTTATTCAGTTCATAAATGGTGCGAAGGTAAACATAGGTTTTACCCGTTCCCGTTTCCATTTCTATTGAAAAGTGCATACCGTCCAAATGGTCTGAAACAGTAATTTCATTATTGGATTGTATGTCTTGCAAATTGGCAAGTATTTGTTCTTCTGATAAAATCAGGTTGTTGCTAAGGCCATTTATAAGGTTTAAAATGCCTTCTTCCTTTAGTTTAAATTCCAAAATGGAATCTTCCAAAGGTTGTCCTTCAAACAGATCCGTAATAGATTTTATGGCTTCTTGCTGGTAACCCAGGTTTGATTCGAAGGTTAATTTCATTTGTCAGAATTAGGATTTGTTGGATTTGATGATTTTAGGATGCTCTTTTATTAACCTCATTTTATTTATGATTATACTCAACCATCAATCCTCAATTTTTTTAAATTCTCTTTCTATTTCCTCGATGGTTGGTAAACTGCTTTTTAGATTTTCCGGTAAATTTTCAACCAATTTAATTTCACTAACCCCTATGGGCTTATTCAAATCTCTAAGCGCAAATTCTACTTCAAGATTATTTTTGTCTTTGCAAAGTAAAATGCCTATGGTCGGATTATCGGCTTCATCTTTTATCAAACTATCTACAGCCGATAAATAAAAGTTGAGTTTCCCTGCAAATTCGGGTATGAATTTAGTGTTTTTAAGTTCAATGACAATATAGCATTTCAGTTTGGTATGATAGAAAAGCAAGTCTATATAATAGTCACTTTCAGCTACTTTGAGCAGGTATTGATTGCCTATGTAAGCAAATCCCTTTCCTAATTCCAACAAAAATTTACTAATGTGTTGCATTAATTGATTTTCTACGTCTTTTTCCCTGTACTTTTCAGATAATGACAAAAAGTCAAAAATATAAGGATCTTTCGGCGTTTGATCGGCCAGATCGGACAGTGGTTTTGGCAGGGTGTCTTTAAAATTTGTAATGGCTTTTCCTTGACGCTCATATAACTTTGACTTTATTTGAAGATCTAAAACATCTCTGCTCCAGTTGTTCTCAATGGTTTTTTTT
>CAMPJM010000343.1 GCA_946886805.1 uncultured Flammeovirgaceae bacterium
ACCTGAAATCAACAGTAGACCTTACCTTTTGCCCTTCATAGCCATCGGCAATTGTTCTGTTTAAAAGATGCGCTGCATAATCCGGAAGATTCTGAGGTAATCCGGGAAGCGGTTCTGCTTTTGCCAGAAAACTTGTTGAGGAATCCATAACTTCTTTCTTGACAAGCTTATCCAGCAACCTGTTTCTCTTCCTCTCTAAAAACTTACTGTTTTTGCCAGGATAAATTAATGAAGGGCTGTTGGGAAGAACCGCTAAAGTTGCGCATTCAGACCATGATAATTTTTCGGGTGGCCGTCCATAATACCGCCAGGCAGCCGCAGAGAGGCCCACTACGTTCCCACCAAATGGAGCATGGGCAATATACATCCTCAAGATCTCCTCCTTTGAGTGCTTGAGTTCCATTTTGGTGGCTATTAAAATTTCCAGTAGTTTTTCACCAATGGTTCTTGGTTGATTTTTTCTAGATAGCCGTACAACCTGCATGGAAATAGTACTTCCACCCCTTTTTATCTCATTTTGCTCCAAATTTTGGACTAAAGCTTTCCAAAGCGAGATCGGGTTCACACCAAAATGCTTGTAGAAATATTCATCTTCAAAATGTAAAATGCATTGGATGAATTTATCGGGGATTTCGTCTGATGGAGGAAACCGCCATTGTCCATCCGCAGCAATTCTGGCTCCCAATAATGTTCCATCCCTGGCTTCTAATACGGTAGCATAGGGTACATTTTTAAATGATGGTTCGGGAAGAAAAAGATATACAATCAACAAGGCTCCCATGAAAAGCAAAGCAAGCTTCCAGGTTTTTGAAACCCTTAGAAACGGTTTGTTTTTGAGATAGTGTTTGATGTTTCTGGTCAATTCCTGATTGCTTAAGCTATATTTGTAAAATTAAGAACAATTTTTAAATATAAGTTTTTGCAAAGTTCTCAAAAGTCGTAAAGCACCATTTTTCGACAAAAAAACTGGACTATCAGTCAATTATTTGTACTAATTGTACTAATATTTAAAAATATTACATGAATTTTAGGTTTTTTTAGCCTGTATTAAAACATCTTTTGCAAGACTTTAGTAAATAAGTAAAAAGATTTATTAATTAGCACAATAATTAAAAATCAAGAACCAAGCTTAAGCTATCTATTAATGAAAAACGACAAACTCAGGGTGATAAAAGATTTTCAAAAGCTGGATGAAAATATTCAACAACAAATCAAATTGACCTATCCCTATGGTTTCAATCAACATTTAATCCGGTTTACAAACAAAGAAGGTAAACTGGTGAGTGCACTTCCTTTTGAAACAGATGATAAATATTATCTGGTCAGGATGACAAATGTGGAAGCCAAACAGATTATCGAGGATGATAATGACTACGATGACGAGGGGAATTTAAAAGAAGAAATCAAAGATGAATACGAAGACAAATATTCTGATTTAGATTATATGCATAATAGCTTTGGAGATGGAGATGACGATGCCAGTGATGACGATTGATAATTAAAAATCAACTTGTTCATTAGCGGAGAACATTGCAATATGCGTTCCTTTGGTGAACATGTTTTTCAAGCTGAATAAATCATCCCTGTTAAAATCTTTGAGTAAACTCCCTATTTAAATAAAACTTGAATTATACATCTATTTTTGGTGCAGCACTTGTTTTTGCAGGTGCTGTTCTTTTTTCTGCTAAAGCAATTTTTGTAAAACTAGCTTATCAACACGCAATTGATCCGGTATCTTTGTTGACCTTACGAATGCTTATTTCCTTGCCATTCTTCCTCATCATTGGGTATTTTACTGGTAAGAAAACAGAAACGATAGCGCTGCAGCAAAAGGAATGGGTTTACTTAATTCTATTGGGAATGGTGGGGTATTATTTGGCAAGCTTGTTTGATTTTCAAGGGCTGCAATACATTACAGCAGGTCTGGAACGGCTTATCTTATTTGTTTATCCCACAATTGTAGTAGTAATATCGGCTTTTTTGTACAAAAAGCCCATCAAAAAAATACAGTATTTTGCCCTTCTCACAACATACATAGGTATTTTTATTGCCTTTGCCTTCGATGTGGATCTTCATACGCAACCAAATATTGGATTGGGGGCATTCCTTATCTTTTTAAGTGCACTTGCCTATGCGATCTACCTGGTTGGGAGCGGTAAAATGATACCGAAAGTAGGTACGATCAGATTTACAGCCTATGCTATGAGCTTTTCGGCTTTAGCTATCATTATTCATTCCTACTTCTTCAACGGTCTCGATATATGGAATTTTAGCACCGAAGTATACATTATCTGTACATTGATGGCCGTTTTTTCGACGATTATCCCATCTTTTTTAATATCCGGAGGAATAAAAATGATCGATTCTGATAATGCCTCCATAGTAGGTAGTGTTGGTCCGGTTTCAACCATCATATTGGCCTATATATTTTTGAACGAAACAATCTCTGTTAGTCAGATAATAGGGACCGGCTTTGTACTAGCCGGTGTTTTAATAATCTCCTTAAAAAAGGATTCGGCAGATGTAAATAAAATCAGTAAATGAAGGAGGTTTTGACTCTGAACAGCAATGTGAATGGTTTAATTTAAAAATTCAATAAAACACATTTAAAAGACTGATCATCAACTATTTAAATCAACTTATAATTGAATCTATCTACTGCAAAGCTTCATAAAATTTTATTGCAGCATCTGGCAATTTATCTCTTCTGCTTTTCAGGATTTCAATATGTTCTTTGCCCACTAATTCATAAATTTCAGGAGGATAATTCTTAAATGCCTTTTCTATAATCGAATCAGAGAGTCTTTGCTTTATAAATTCTGCTTCGGCAATAAAGAGATCTATGTCTTTCAGATTTCCTAAAATGCTTTCATCCAGTTTTCTTGAATTGGAGGTCAATGCTTCTACGTTTTCAAAATGCGAGGTAAAGGATTGAAATTTTGGATTTATCATAAGTGCGACAAAACTCAAAAAGCCTTCATTGAACTTATAAAAAGCCATATCCCTATCTTTAGGTATTGGTTGGTATATTTTCTGACCGTCCTTATTAACCAGCCCCCACTCCCATTGTCCTTCGTGCCTGTCCCAATCGTTGATAAGGATATCAAAAAGACGACATCTTAAAAACATGCTGGTGTCAATGGCAATGCCCTTTGCCTTTGCTTCTTTCATCATTACTTCTGTGTCCAGGATGCTAAGGGCCTTATTAAAAACAGGGGAATTAACCCAGGTTTCATCTGGCTTTTCTTCAATGATGGCCAATCTACCAGCCATTGCATTGGCAAATTCTTCGTCCATACTGGGATCATAGGGAACAAAAACGAGCAATGGATTGGAGTGCATGATTCCAACCGCCTCCGCTAACGTGGGGACCACCAGCGACGCATATGGATTTAGAGCGGCCACCTGATCTCTAAACATAACCCGAGCGTACGAATATTGCAGCCATGCTGGTAAGGCTTTTGACTGATCTTTATTAACAGACCGAAGGTCATACGCCTTTCCTTCCGTTGAAATCATATCCATACCAATGGTTTGCATTCCACCACCTAAATTTTCTCCTTCCAAGCCTCCGTACAATGATTCTTTATCAAAAACTTTTACTTTTACGGGCCTTGCCCATAACGATCTGTATTTCTCTCCATAAAGCGCCAAATGAAAGCCGCTGCGTCTATAATAATCACCTGCACTTACAGCAATAGAGTCTGGAATTTTATCGATATCAAACTTCTCAAGGGCATTGTTCAACCTAATTTCATCCGAAAAAGCCTGTCGTTCTTTGTGATTAAACAGATTGGGCAATACAAAAAATAATATTCCAATAAGGACTAATACGCTCACTGTCCATTTGAATAATGGAGATTTAACCATGAATTTTTCTTAAACTATTCGATTACTGTGAAATATAAGTCCATACATCGGGATTTACGAAACGCAAGCAAACATATAGTAAATGCCACTAATATCCGTGCCATCAAACATTATCAAGCTTTGTTATTTTTTTGTTCCTCTTTTTTTACCCATCTATTGACTTTCCTAGACAAGACTTCCAGGGGAAGGTTTCCGCTTTCCAAGATAACATTATGAAAGGCCTTAATATCAAATTTGTCGCCCAATGTTTCTTTTGCATGCTCTCTTAATTCAATTATCTTTAATTGACCAACTTTGTAAGAAAGAGCCTGACCAGGCATAGCCATATACCTTTCTATTTCTGATGTTATACTTTCTTCTGATTCGGCCTCATTCTCCAAAGAATATTGAATTGCCTCCTCTCTGGTCCAACCTTTTGCATGGATCCCGGCATCTACTACCAACCGGATGGCCCTGTGCATCTCAGCGCTTAACATTCCAAAGTACTGATATGGATCATCGTATAAGCCTAATTCTTCTCCCAAAGACTCACAATATAAGGCCCATCCTTCGCCATAGGCACTGTAATATAACGTACGTCTAAACTCAGGCAGATTTTCGTTTTCCTGTTGCAGACTTATCTGGTAGTGATGTCCCGGGATAGCTTCGTGCAAGAATAAAGATTCATCAGAAAAAGTATTGTAAGTTTTAGCATCAGGGACCGGAACATAAAAAATACCAGGCCTTGTTCCATCGAGAGATCCGGGATTATATTCAGCACTGGCAGAAGATTCACGAAATGCTTCGGTTCTTCGTACCTCAAAAGGAGTTTTTGGAACCAAATCAAATAATTTTGCAAGGTGAGGCTTCATTTTATCATGAATAGCGTTAAAATTAGCTACTACTTGGGCGGCAGAATCATAGGGCATAAGCTCCTTTCTTTCTCTGACATGGTTGAAAAAAGCTTTTAGATCACCTTCAAAACCCACTTCGCTTTTAATTTTTTCCATTTCTGCCAAAATTCTTGCAACTTCATTTTTTCCTAATTCGAAGATTTCATCCGCAGTCATATCAGTAGTTGTAAACTGTTTGATCTTGAATTGATAGTATGCATCTCCACCAGGTAAGGCAGATGCCCCTGCCGTTTCCCTACTCTGAGGCAGATATTCGTTGACAAAAAAATCATGAAGCTTTTTAAAAGTGGGAATAACATTTGCCACTATCATCTTTTCATAAGCAATGGTCAATTCTTCCT
>CAMPJM010000344.1 GCA_946886805.1 uncultured Flammeovirgaceae bacterium
AATGGAGACAACCCTCAGGTATATGCCAATGATGTTATTCTATTTGACCGGAAAAGAGGTTCAGGGGAAAGCATTTGGGATATAAAAAGTAAGATAGGATTTGTATCGCCTGAGCTGCACCAATATTTTCCTATGGAAAGCACATGTATACAAGTTATTGAATCGGGCTTTTATGATACCCAAGGCCTCTATAGAAAAAGCGATCCTGAGAAAAAAGAAATAGCTCTAAAATGGATGAACGCCTTCAATCTTTTGGAATTTTCCGCCTCACTTTTTAAAGATATATCATCGGGAAATCAGCGCTTATGTCTTTTAGCACGTGCTTTGATCAAAAATCCACCATTACTAATCTTAGATGAGCCATGCCAGGGATTGGATCTTGCCCAGCAAAAATATTTCAGACAAATAGTAGAGGAATTGTGCAAAACCAGCAATACCACTATTATTTATGTTACCCATTATAAAGAAGAAATCCCTGAAGGTTTTCACCGTGAATTAAAACTGGCATAATTGCTCATCTTTAATTTAGACAATAATCCGTTTAAAATTCCTCTACAAGTATGCTAAGCTTTAAAACTTACTGTAATATGAATTTATATTGGGGATAAGTTGATCATAAATGGGCATTGCAAAGCTCACAAAAAGCTCCTGTGGAGGAGGTGGAGGAATTTCCGAATTTTGGCAAATTTGAAATTGCTCGTCGGATAAAGCCCTTTCGTCGCCGTTAAAGCTACCCCAGGAAGAAAACCAAACCGATTCGGGATTGAACTTTCTGTGATGAAGCATCGCATTGCTCTGTGCATCAAATACTTGCATGCTGAACAAACCCCTTGAAATAATTTCTTTTTTATAAATAGTAATTTTAGCACTTACAGTATTGTAGACATTTGCTTTGGTGCCGTCTTCAAGTTTCACTGTACCCACCACTACGCTGTCTTTCGTTACGGTTTCTATAATTTTTGTAGTGTGTGTTTCACCCACTACAAAATCATCAAACTGCAACCTTAAATATTGATCTACATATGGAAGATTTTCTACGTCTGCTTCCTTTTCTGTGTAAAACCTTACAAATTGACTTCCTCTAAATTGGGTATGAAGGTATTCTTCAATTCTATCCTGAAAATATTTTCCGCTCAAATTATACCTTGCCGGAACTGGGATCTGCTCAACAAGCACTTTTAAGGTTGCTTTAAAAAGCGCCTCTTCCATCTGATTTCGCACATCTTTATATCCGGGAACAAAATCATGTGCATTTCTAAACAACAAATAAGCCTCTCTGGCATCTTCACGGGTATTTCTTTTCATCAATACAAGTGCGGCATCATAGTTTTCCTTTGCTGCCAGTTGTTTCAACTCCTCCACTTTGGCTGTGTAAGCTTTCGGATTGGGAATAACTGACAATGCCCCGGGTGATCTGCGGATTTCATTGCCCAAATAATTTATATCCTGATAAATCCTGAGCGCATCTGTATATTTAGAAGAGCTATTGCTCGCCAGCGAATTTGCTGCTTTTCTTTCCAAATCCCCAATAGCACTGGGATAGCTCCTACGCAATGTTTCCTTAGATTTTTTATGATCAGGGTTTTTTCTGAGCCTGTTTACAGATTTTAAAACAGCTTCGGCATAATTGCCATTCTCATAGGCTTTCTTTCCGGAAGAGCAGGAAAAGACTGTGATTGAAAAAAGAAAAATGATAATACAGTAAAATATCTTCATGGGCATATTTTTGAACATTTAAAGTTAGCAGGATAAACGCCACTTTACTACTGTTCAATTAATTAGAAGATTACAAATGTAATTTTTATTTTGAAGATGGATTAAATCTGAAAGATGGGTGGGGACTTAGCACCGATCATATAGCAGCAAGTGGTCTGTGTGCCACGAGACCACGGAAAGGGACTGCAAATTTCGAAGTGAAGCGGTGTAAATATGTGGCTTGTGAGGACACAAACCGCGGGTGGAAGAGCGGAAACGGCTGTTCAAATAACAACTACTCTATCCATGGTTGTGTGGCACACCAACCATCTGCCACGGCTCACGTATATCGAAAATAGCACGTCATCCTTTATATCCATCAATCTGCTCCTTATGCAATCTACAATTGATCCACTCAGGATATAGCGAGGCTCCCAATTTTTTATAGAAGTTAATGGCCGGCTCATTCCAATCTAAAACCTGCCAGCCAACGAGGGAAACACCTTCCTCTTTGGCTTTAAAAATAATTGCATCAAATAATTTCTTGCCAAACCCTTTGCCGCGGTACTGCTCAGCAACAATAAGATCTTCCAGATAAAGGAATTTCCCCTTCCAGGTTGAGTAACTATAATAATATAGGGCAAGGCCTACTATTTTTCCTGCATCTTCTGCCACAAAAAATTCAAAGACGGGCTTCTCACCAAAGCCATCTTTAATCATTCTTTCTATGGTATTTTCCACCGCATCAGGGGCCTTTTCAAAAATGGCTAACTCCTGAATCAACTCGAATGCAGCCGGAACGTCTTCAACCTTTCCTTTTCTAATTACTGTCATCTTCATAAGGATTTATGCCCATGTTGTACCAAGCAAATGAGAATTTATCCGCTAATTCATCAATTATCTTAGAGGTAGGTTTTCCCGCTCCATGCCCAGCCTTTGTTTCTATCCTTATCAAAACAGGGTCATCACCGGTGTGCTTTTCCTGTAGGGTAGCCGCAAATTTAAAAGAGTGTGCCGGAACAACCCTATCATCATGGTCTGCGGTGGTTACCATGGTTGCTGGATAATCTTCCTCTTCCAAATTGTGCAAGGGAGAGTATCCGTACAAATACTCAAACATTTCTTTTGACTCCTCTGCTGTTCCATAGTCACTCGCCCATCCTGCACCCGCCGTAAATTTATGATACCGCAGCATATCAAGCACTCCCACGGCAGGAAAAGCCACTTTTGCAAGCTCTGGGCGTTGTGTCATAGTGGCACCTACCAATAAACCACCGTTTGATCCGCCGGCAATTACTAACCTTTCATTGCTTGTATACTTGTTTTCGATGAGGTATTCCGCAGCAGCTATAAAATCATCAAACACATTCTGCTTTTGCCGCTTGGTACCGGCTTTGTGCCATTTCTCACCGTATTCCCCACCTCCACGGATATTGGGTATTGCATAAACGCCACCATTTTCCAGCCAAACAATCATGGAGGTGCTAAACCCAGGTGTCAAGCTAATATTGAATCCTCCATATGCGTAAAGGTAGGTTGGGTTATTCCCATCCAATTCCAATCCCTTTTTATGCGTAATGAACATAGGAACTTTGGTCCCGTCTTTACTTTCATAAAAAACCTGCTTTGTTTCATAGGCTTCGGGGTCAAACTCCACCTGCGGTTGACGGAATATTTCTGTAAGACCTGTCGCAATTTCATATTTGTAAACCGTGCTTGGTACGGTAAAAGAAGTAAAAGTAAAATAAATTACTTCGTCCTCATTTTTCCCATCAAATCCGTTTGCCGATCCAATTCCGGGAAGGGATATTTCTCTCTCTAAATTACCGGCCAAATCATATTGTTCGACCAGGCTTTTTGCGTCTTTCAAATAGGAGGCAAAAATCTTCCCTCCTCCGGAATTTGCTGAAAGCACCATTTCCTTTTCAGGTATAACATCTTTCCAGTTCTCATGGGCAACCGCACTAATTAAAGTACTCACTACTTTGTTATTGGGTGCATTTAAATTAGTTTGGAGGTAAATAGTATCACCCACTGTATGAAAGACCGACTGTTCGTTTTCATAACCTTTTACAATCGGAATAATTTCACTCTCGGGTTTAGAAAGGTCTTTTATATACAATTCATTGCCACTGGTAGATTCTGCAGCAGTTATTACCAGGTACCGTTGGTCCTCGGTTACATAGCCGAAGATATACCTGCGGGGCGTTTCCTCTCCTCCAAAAATTAACTGATCTTCGCTTTGGGGAGTGCCAAGCTGATGATAGTATAATCTGTGATACTGCGTAATCCCTGACAATTCACTGCCTTCTTCTGGTTTTTCATAACTACTATAATAAAATCCTTCATTACCTCTCCAGGAGATACCACTGAATTTAACATCGATTAATTTTTCCGCTAGCTTTTCCCTGGTTGCTACATCCATCACGTAAATCTCCCGCCAGTCTGAACCGGAGATAGAAATAGAATAGGCAAACAATTTTCCGTCTTCAGAAAAGCTTGTGCTCCCCAAGGAAATTGTTCCATCTTCTGATAATTTGTTTGGGTCAAGAAAAACTTCCCCTTCTTCTTCCAAATTATCTGTAGTGTACAAAACACTTTGGTTTTGCAGACCGTCATTTTTATAATAATAGTAATGATCCCCTTCTTTAAAGGGTGCTGAAACCTTTTCATAATCCCACAATTCTTCTATGCGTGCTCTGACCTTATCCCTAAAAGGTATCTGGCTTAAATAAGCCTCTGTCACCTTGTTTTGCGCCACTACCCAGGCCTTGGTTTCTTCTGCATTGTCATCTTCGAGCCATCGATAAGGATCCTTTACAATCGTCCCAAAATACTCATCTGCTACAGTTGTGTCTTTTCTTGTTTCAGGATAATTCTCAATCACTTTTACGCTATTTTTTTCACTTTCACTTTTTTGTTCTGTACAGGATTGGGTTGTTATTAATATAGACAAAGTCAGTAATAACACCCTGCTTTTCGCCCTGTTGAATGTTAGGTTTATTTGCATTGTATGGTTGAATATTGAATTGTTATAAATGAGTACTTTTCAGATAAAGTGTATAATGTTGACTATTTAATCCTCATTTCTGAAAGTTAAACACAATAAATAATATTTAAAACCACAACATATAAAAATATCGGTTTTAAAATGTTAATGTAAATTACTCAAGTTTCGCACATTAATTTAATGCGGTTTTGAAGGTGTATAAACCCTTCTCAGCGTTGTTAAGAGCAGGATTAGTGTCTCCATTTCGGAAAATTTTAAAAACTTCTGCCCTGACCCCAGCGGGGTCAAATGTGATTAGCCACGAGTTTTAACCCGATGGTTAATGAAAGGTGGGATGTAGCTTTGGCGGAATTTTTGCCTTTTGAAGCAAAAATTGTGACAAAACGGATGCTGCGA
>CAMPJM010000345.1 GCA_946886805.1 uncultured Flammeovirgaceae bacterium
GTCTGCAATATCACGTGTTCGGAATCCTGCTTTTAAAACCTGATCTACAGCACTGATAACAGCTTCGGATTCTTTTTTCATTCCAAATGAGATATCCAATAATAGAGCGGCGGAAAGTATCGAAGCCAATGGATTAGCCAATCCTTTACCGGTAATATCATGGGCAGAACCGTGAATAGGCTCATAAACCCCTGTACCATCTCCAATAGAGGCAGAAGCCAACATACCCATTGATCCGGCAATCTGGGAAGCTTCATCGGTTAAAATATCACCAAATAAATTTGCTGTAACCACTACATCAAATCTTCGGGGATCTTTAATCAACAACATGGCTGTGGCATCCACAAACTGATGTTCAACTTCTACATCAGGATATTCAGGAGCCAATTTTTGGATCACTTCCCTCCACAAACGGCTGGTTTCCAAAACATTTGCCTTATCAACAGAGCATAATTTCTTACGACGTGTCCTGGCTGCTTCAAATGCTTTGCGAGCAATTCGCTCTACTTCAAACCTGCTATATTCAGCAATATCGTAAGCAGTATCACCATCATTTTTTCGACCTTTTTCACCAAAATAGATGTCTCCGGTTAGTTCTCTGAAA
This sequence comes from uncultured Flammeovirgaceae bacterium, assembly GCA_946886805.1. The sequence continues at coordinate 605 of CAMPJM010000345.1, forward strand.
AACAAAATATCAGCGCCTTTTAAAACTTCTGCTTTAATACTGGAAGCACTTAGCAGCTCATCAAATAGCTTAATCGGTCGAAGGTTTGCATACAAACCAAGCTCTTTCCTCATTTTCAACAATCCTTGTTCCGGACGAACTTTCGCAGATGGATCATTATCGTATTTTGGATGTCCTACCGCACCAAAAAGAACGGCATCAGCACTTTTCATCTTTGCCAATGATTCCTCTGGCAAGGGATTTCCGGTGGCCTCTATCGCTACGTGACCCATCAAAGCTTCATCATATGTAAACTCATGATTGAATTTATCCGCAATTCTATCCAATACTTTTTTCCCAACAGCAGTTACTTCCTGCCCAATTCCGTCACCAGGAACAATAAGAATGTGTTTTTTAGCCATATTTAAAAATTAGTTGGAAGTGGGAAGATGGAAGGTAGAAGATCTTTTTTAGCTTCCCTTTCTCACTCTCATAAACAATTTATTTTAGTAAAATTTTATTGGAGAAGATCTTAGTAGTAGAAATAACTTCAAACTTCCCACTTCAATCTTCCCGCTTAAATCAAATTCAGCATCTTTTCCGTGGCTTTTATAGCTGCCACTGTCTGGTCACTATCGAGCCCCCTTGTTTTAAACTCCTTTTGATTATACGACCAGGTGATAATCGTCTCGCACAAAGCATCAGATTTACCTCCAGGCGGTATTCTTACCGCATAATCCACCAGTACTGGTAAAATCGTCTTCTTTTGCTTATAGACTTTTTTCAAAGCATTCATAAAAGCGTCATATTGACCATCTCCCTGAGCATTTTCCTCTACCGACTCACCCTCTATACAAATGTCCAAAGTAACGGAAGGCTTCAGATTTTTAGAGTGGGTCAAAACGTAATTTTTGATTTGTACCTTCTGCTCTATTATAGCATTGCTGTCAAGAATGTCGGAAATAATATAAGGAAGATCAGCAGGTGTCACTACTTCTTTTCTATCCCCTAATTCAATTACTCGCTGCGTTACCTTTTTGAGCTCTTCATCTGATAATTGTATGCCCAGTTGAAGCAGATTGTTCTCAATATTCGCTTTTCCGCTGGTTTTACCTAATGCGTACATCCTTTGCCTGCCAAATCTTTCTGGGATAAGGTCATTAAAGTAAAGCTTATTCTTTTTATCACCATCTGCGTGAATACCAGCAGTTTGTGTAAAAACATTTTCACCAATTACTGGCTTGTTTGCCGGAATTCTAAATCCTGAAAACGTCTCCACCAGTTTGCTGACCGCATACAACGCCTTTTCGTTTACGGAGGTTTTTACTTCTTTTACATAATCTTTCAACACAGTAACTGCACTTGATAATGGTGCGTTTCCAGCTCTTTCACCCATCCCATTTATGGTAAGGTGCAACCCATGGGCCCCGGCTTTTGTTGCTTCCAATACATTGGCAATACTCAGGTCATAATCATTATGCGCATGAAAATCGAAATGCAGTTCAGGATATCTTTCCACCAACTCGGTAATATATTCAAAGGTCTCTGATGGAGATAATATCCCAAGGGTATCAGGGAGCATCACCCTTTTAATAGGCTGATGTTTGAGGAAATCGAGGTATTGCAATACGTATCCCTTGGAATTTCGCATCCCATTACTCCAATCTTCCAAGTATATATTGCATTGCAGTCCTTTTTTGTTTGCCGATGCAACTACCTGTGCTATATCGTCAAAATGTTCTTCGGGTTTTTTCTTTAGTTGATGGGTAAGGTGGTTCAAAGACCCCTTTGTGAGCAGATTCATCACTTTTGCTCCCGCATCGAGCATCCATTTAATAGACACTTCTTTGTCAAGAAAAGTAAGAACTTCTACTTTATCCAAAAATCCATTCTCAGCGGCCCATTCGGTGATCTTTTTAACAGCCTTAAATTCACCATCCGAAACCCGTGCAGAAGCTACTTCTATTCTATCTACTTTTACTTCTGTGAGCAAAAGCTTGGCGATGGTCAGTTTTTCCAACGCAGAAAACGACACCCCGCTGGTTTGTTCACCATCGCGAAGTGTTGTATCCATTACCTCGACATGCCGTTGTTTTTGTATTGCCCCGGAGACCGCCATTTAGCTCGATTAAACTGCTTTCGTCTCTACAAATGAATGTATTTCATCTTTCATGGATCTCAGATAATCTATATCGTCAAACCCATTCAGCAGGTTATTTTTTTTGTAACCATTGATGTTAAAAGACTCCTTCTCCCCTGTAGCGGAAATGGTGATGGTTTGCGCAGGCAAATCAACTTCAAATTCAGCCTTTGGATCAGCTTCAATTGCAGTAAATATTTTATCTAAAAATTCTGGAGTAACCTGCACCGGTAAAACTCCAACATTGATGGAGTTATTTTTAAAGATATCAGCAAAAAAACTTGAAACTACCACTCTGAATCCATAATCATAGATAGCCCAGGCAGCGTGCTCGCGGCTACTTCCGCTACCAAAGTTTTTTCCGCCAACAAGAATTTTTCCCGAATAAAGTGGGTTATTGAGGATAAAGTCTTGCTTAGGAGTATTGTCGTTATTATAGCGCCAATCTCTGAACAGATTGTCGCCAAAGCCTTCCCTTTTTGTTGCTTTTAAAAATCGGGCAGGAATGATCTGATCTGTGTCCACGTTTTCTATTGGTAAAGGGACTGCAGCACTTTTCAGGATGTTAAATTTATCGTAAGCCATTATATTAATGTGTGAATGAGAAAATTATTTAATGAAACAATGCACCAGGTTCCCTACTCCATCAGGTCCCGGGGATCGGTAACGTGACCGGTGATTGCGGCTGCGGCTGCTACAAGTGGACTTGCAAGCAAAGTACGGCTTCCTGGGCCCTGACGTCCCTCAAAGTTTCTGTTGCTGGTACTGACTGCATATTTTCCCGCAGGAATTTTATCGTCATTCATCGCAAGACATGCCGAACAACCAGGCTCTCTTAATAAAAATCCTGCTTCCGTTAGAATGTCCAGGATACCTTCTTCTTTAATTTGTTGTACTACCACGTGAGACCCCGGAACCACCCATGCGGTTACGTGGTCAGCCTTTTTCCTGCCTTTTATAATCGATGCAAAAGCCCTGAAATCTTCTATCCTTCCATTGGTGCAGCTTCCAATAAACACATAGTCTACTTTTTTGCCAATCATTTTTTCATCTTCTGCAAAGCCCATATAATTCAGAGACTTCTCGAAAGTTGATTTGCCACCATTTAAGCCTGCCTTTGGGATCAATTGGGAGATACCAATACCCATTCCCGGGTTGGTTCCGAAGGTAATCATCGGCTCAATCTCCGCAGCATCGTAAGTATATTCTACGTCAAATGTAACCCCTTCATCCGTTTTTAAAGTTTTCCAGTAAGCCAGTTGCTCATCCCAATCAGCACCTTTTGGCGCTTTTTCCCTGCCTTTTATGTAGTTAAAAGTAGTATCATCAGGTGCAATCATCCCTCCTCTTGCTCCCATTTCAATGCTCATGTTGCAAACAGTCATACGTCCTTCCATGCTCATGTTTTCAAATACATCGCCCGCATATTCTACAAAATAACCAGTAGCACCACTGGTAGATATTTTTGAAATTATATAAAGAATTACATCTTTCGGAGTCACACCCTTACCTAATTCGCCATTCACATTAATGCGCATTTTCAAAGGCTTTGGCTGCATAATACATTGCGATGCCAATACCATCTCAACTTCAGACGTACCAATGCCAAAAGCAATAGCACCAAAAGCACCATGAGTAGAAGTATGCGAATCACCACACACAATGGTCATTCCAGGCAGTGTTATTCCATTCTCAGGTCCAACTACGTGAACAATACCGTTTTTAGGGTTACCAAGTCCCCAATGTGAAATACCATATTTCGCAGAATTTTGCTCTAAAGCCTGTAATTGGTTTGCAGATAAAGGATCCTGGACCGGTAAATGCTGATTAATAGTAGGAGTGTTGTGATCCGCCGTAGCAAAAGTACGCTCTGGATATAATACCTTCAGTCCGCGGCTTTCCAGTCCGCCAAATGCGACAGGACTTGTCACTTCATGGATAAAATGCCTATCGATAAAAAATACATCAGGACCGTCTTCAATCTTCTTTACCACATGGGAATCCCATACTTTATCAAACAATGTACTTGGCTTATTGCTCATCTTTTATTTTTTTGAATACTAACTTATTTACATAACATCATCATGATTAAAATCAATCCAACATGTGTAAATAGAATTTTCACTAAATTAACATTTAATATTTTATTGGGATGCAAATATACGGAACAGAAAGCTAAAAAACAGTCTTCTAACAGAATAAAAAGTCAGGTGCAAATGTGGACTAATCAGATTTTCTAATGAAAAAGAATCCTCAAATGGAAATTGAATATGGTTTAGCGAATAAGAAATGAGGGGTATCTACTTTTTATTTGCTGATTCCCTACTTAAGTAAAGCTTGATGCAAAACTGCCGTCGCAATAACCTCCGGTAGCTGT
>CAMPJM010000346.1 GCA_946886805.1 uncultured Flammeovirgaceae bacterium
CTCGTTTCACGCAAAGTAAAATAAGAATCTTGCAAAGATCGCTAAGATGTAGCAACCATCTTTCTCTTTCTATATAAATCTATCCTCATCTTTTCTCTGTGGTCTTTGCGCCCAACTTTGCGGTCTTTGCGTGAAACTTTTCTCTTACCTGCTTTGCGGCCTTTGCGTGAAACCTTTTTTCTTTCACAATCAAAATCGCCATTCCCATGAAAAACAATAATATCGCTATTCCGTTCCACATTCCTCCCCATCTTCGCAAATCTTCTAAAGACAAGATATCTGCTATTATTCTTAACACCAGCGAGACTTCCAAAATAATGGCAGGAACATACAAAAGCCAGTGATAAGGCTTTATGGATATCCCCAGAACTCCCGGCAGAATGACTGGTCCGTGTGCAAAGATCATGGAAAATACAAAACCTATAAAGAAACTGTGCAACACAGCATCATAAATAAAACCATATAGATCACCAGCCAACATCATTGTTCCGCTAACGATCAGCCATGCATAGCCCGTTAACAATAAAATTGCTGAAAACTTGTGCTGACCGTCACGCTTTACCGATTTGGTTGCCATATCATATTTCAACAACCAAAGCCCTACGAAAACAAGACCGGCAGCTGCCAAATATCGGCCATTCCCATGGAAAGGAACAATAATTCCCGCCAGAAATATGCCTAAAGCTATTAATAAAAATTGTTTTTGGCTTTTTTTGATAGGGAGGAAACGTGTAAGTTCCAGCCGTTCTCCGGTAATAATCAGGAGCAGAAAAGCAATCCACCAGGGGGCAGCGAGGGGATAAAGCCCCCACACCAGCCACATTAGGTTACCCACCAGCCAGCAGATAGATCCGGCGAGCATGACCCCCAAATAAAGTTCTTTGTATCGATCAAGGAAATAGCTCATCATAATGACCTGACCCAAACTTCCCAGCGCAAGCATCGAAAAAGCCCAGGTATCCATGTCCAAAGCAAAAAACAGGAAGCTAAGCCCGCTCAGGAAAGGCACCAACATCACCCAGCTGTTTTTTATGACTACGGCCCTTTCCAGGCTAATTAATGTACCTAAAAAGCTGCCGACCATTAATGCGCCATGTTTTCCTGCGACCACAGTAAGGGGATATTCCCATCCGATACGAAGCCATCCTGCCCAAACACCCGCAAGCAGTGAAATAAACACCAGCGGAAGAATTAGCGGAAGCAGTTTTCTGTTTTGCATAGGCTAGAAGTCTTTCCTGTTTACCTTGTAGACGAAGCCCAATAAGGGCAACAACACCCAAATTACCAACATGAAAAATGAAATAGCAACACCATAAAATGTCCCAAAAAATTTGTTGAAGACAGCACCGGTATAGCCCATTAAGGTAGCACTCTCGAGCTGCAATAGTACCAGAATCCTTGTGAGGTCTATCGGATTAAATAAGCTGATAAAAATAGAAGATGTTTCTAGGGGATAATCCTGAAAAACCGTGAGGAACGCCAGGAAAAAGCCATCATAAACAATCGCAGCGATAAGCCAAAGTAGTATGGCGAGTCCAAAACCCTTGATCTTGTCTTCCTGGAAAACAGAAATGAGGAAGGATAACGCAATAAAGATACAGGTGAGCAAAGAACCGCATACCAGCAATAATATGAGAAGTGAAAACTCCTCAGTACTGCCCTGATAAATTAAGAATGCAGTACTTATGCCAAGACAATAGCTTAATACCAAAGAAATGGAAAGTCCCAGATACTGTCCGATAAATATGGTGGTTCGCTTTAAAGGTTGGGCCAGCAACAGTTCTACGAATTCACGGGAATTGTAATAGAACATTGTGCCGAAAATTATGCTTACCAGTGGCACTATCAACAAAATAATGTTGAGCAAACTGGATACAGCTTTTGTGAAATCACCGGAAAAATATAGGAGCGAAGTAGCACTGACAAGAAAAAACAAGAAATAGAGCACTGCCCACCAGCTTCTAAAGGTGTCGTACAAGGTGTACTTAAGTATTTTTAACAAGTTATTCATTGTTCAGCGAATTTATTACTGCAAATCAATAATTAATCGATCTTTGTGCTTCAACGCCTTTGTTGCATTATTTGTAATAGCACTATAAAAGCCCTCTCTATCGGTCATTTTAGCAATTGCTTTATCTATTCTCACCTCTTGCTGGGAAGAAAGCAATTCTTCAGGGCTGCCCTGGAAGAAAATTTTTCCATCCATAAGAAAAATAATCTCATCGGCCATTTCCTCTACATCACTTAAAATATGTGTAGTCACCAAAATGGTTTTACCTTTGTCCCGCTCTTTCAGCATAAGCTCTTTTAGTTTGATGTGGGAAATGGGGTCAAGTCCTACAGACGGCTCATCCATAATCAATATAGCCGGATCAAACATGAGGGTGAGGATAGCATTTACTTTTTGCTTCATCCCGCCCGATAGGTTCTTGAGCTTCTTGCCAAGTGCCTCTTCCAAACCAAAAAAACGGATCAGTTCTGACTCTTCCGCCCTTTGTCTTCTGATATTTCTGATCATTTTAAAAAGCTCCGCCACCTTTAGATTTTCAGGGAAGCGCGCAATTTGCGGCATATAGCCAATTTGCTCTTTGTATTCCCAGTTGGTTTCAATAGACTGGTTATTGATCAGGATCGTCCCTTTGTCTGGCTTTACCAGGCCTAAGATGCATTTTAAAAGGGTGGTTTTTCCAGAGCCGTTTGGCCCCAGAAAAGCATATATCTTTTCAGGTTCAAGCTTTAAATCGATACCTTTTAGTATACTCAGCTTCCCAAAAGATTTTTCTATGTTATTTATCGCTATCATTTTCTACCAATGATTAATGGCCATTCTTGGTTTTTCATCAACTAAATTGGCCGGAGTCAGGGAAGGGGTGACCTTTTCAGCCAGCTCCAGCAAATCAATAAAAAGACTTCTGATCAACACTATTGCAGTAGGTACCTGCTCTATCAAATAAGAGAACAAGCGAACCGGACGATGAGGCACGTCGCCAATGCCATCTTTATCAAGGTCATAGCCGCTATAGCTGCTCCAAAAGTTTTTTTTTAACAGATGTCCTGAAATATTTTTCGAACTCACGCTCATGTCAAAAGTATTTCCAATGAAATTGTTGCCGGTAAAATCCAGGCTTTCGCAGCTCCCCATGATTTTTACGGCCCAGCCATTTCGGATGAAGTTATTGTTTTTTATAACAAGCCTGTTGGAACCTTCCGCTAAAATACCTGTGGTGTTTTTTTCGAAATTATTCTTTTCAATACGGCTGTCGACGATGTCTTTTAGCAGTATTCCGTAGGCCGCGGCACCTTCATTGTCCTTAAAGGTATTGTTTGTCATTTCTATTCTTTTGGAATACATTACTGCTACTCCTGCGCCGTTTTTTATAAATTGATTGTTCGTATAAACATTATCGTTTGAAAACATAAAATGAAGTCCATACCTAAGGTTTCCCTGACTTTTATTGCCGTGAACCCCACTTCCTTCTACAAATTCCAGATAAATGCCGTCCCTATGCCCGGAAACGTGATTGTTGCGGATTGTAACATTTTTGCTATACCAGAGGTGAATGGCATTTCCTGAAGTTGTTTCGCGTACAGCCTGCCCTTTTATGATGTTGTTTTCGATGGTGCAGCTATCTGAGTTTTCAAGATATATTCCAAAAAACGTATTCAAAAGGGTATTTTTCCGCACTACGCAGTGTTTGCTTTTTATGATCCTGATAGCGGCGTTATCCTTAAGGGAACTGATGCCAACGTTTTGGAAAGTGATCCCCTGGATAAGGACATTGCTCGCTTGGACAGAAAATATTTCATTTTTCCCCTCCCCGTCAATTATCGGATTGTTGATCCCTATAAGCGCAATAGATTTTGTGATAAGAACATTGCCTTCCTTATATATTCCGCCATCAATAATAATAGTGTCACCCGCCTCAGCCAATGCTAAAGCCTGATCAATGGATTTGATGGCACTTTTTTGGTTCACCCTTATTTCAGCCGCATAAGACAAGCTATCCGCAAAAATGAACCTCAAGAGGAATAATATGTAAAAGACATTCTTCATAATTCATTCATTCATTCTATCATTCTATCATTCATTCTCCCCCTATCCTCAACTCCCTCACTTCATTCCACACCATCACTTTTCCGCCATTTTTCCGGGCAAATTCCTGCACATCACTTTCCTTTTCAAATGCGTTCAGGTTCATGCCCATGGGGCTGGGTAAAGCGTCGCTCTGTAGATAAAATGCTCTTTGAGCATCAATAAATTCGTTTGGCTCAGTAAAATTGCTGACCAGTTGAAAGGCATAATCGTCCGTTGATTCTTTTTGGAATGCCGCCATACATTCTATGGCATCAAACTTATAGACCTTCCCTTTTTGTGTCACCAGCTCTGTGCCGTACCGCTTATCGGAAATCGTCATTTTACAATGCGTGCAGGAATCAAATCCATATTCAATTGCCTGCGGTTCAGGCTGGCAGGACGATATCAACAAAATTAAACAAGCAGCTACTACGCCTGCATATTTGGCTTTGGGAGCTTTTTTAAGTGTGTTCTTATTCTTAAAATACAAGCCTCCCATAGCCATAAGCAATGCTGCCCCAAAGAAAATACCTCCCCAATGAGGAAATGAGCTTGCTGTTATATTGAGGAGTGTTTTAATACCAAGAAATGGAGGAGAATAGCTCATTCCTTCTATTTTTATCGGAGCATTAGGATCCAGCTCATTGCCAAAAGCTTGTTGCCAAAGATAAAAGTCGACCAATCCAATAGTGCCTCCTATGATCAATATTGACAACCAAGCCAATATCAGCTTCTTTTTGTTGAGCAGCGCAGTAAGAAGCCCTGTTATAATAAAAAAAATAACCACATAAGGCATAACCTGCAATTCTTTAAAGGAATCAGGATGGATAGCCTGCATCCCTACGTAATGGTTCAGTATGTTAATGTTTTGAAGCGTAAATTCATCTGTTCCAGTAATTTTATCTATCCAGATGTACATATCGAGGCCTCCCGGATATTGTGGTGCTTTAAGATGGATATGCCAAATAGGAACAAAGAAAACGGCTATAAGAAAGCCACAGGCAACAAGTATCATTAATT
>CAMPJM010000347.1 GCA_946886805.1 uncultured Flammeovirgaceae bacterium
GAATTTTTTAACTAAAATAATTAACCATCATGAAGAAGATTTGTTTTTAATCTTGCGTAAAGGCATATGCAATGATATTAGCGCCCATCTTTAGTGCTTCCTGCCGTTTTTCCTCCGGGTCATTATGAATCCTTTGGTCTTCCCACCCATTCCCCAAATCTGTTTCATAGCTATAAAAACACACAAGCCTTCCTTCATAAATCAATCCCAAACCTTGTGGCCTTTTTCCGTCATGTTCATGAATTTTGGGCAAACCTTGTTTAAAAGTAAATTTTTGATCGTAAATAGGATGATCAAAAGGAAGCTCCACAAACTCGAGTTCGGGAAATATTTTTTTCATTTCCAACCTTATGAACTGATCGAGCCCATAATTATCATCAATATGTAAAAACCCGCCTGATATTAAATAATTACGTAGATTATCGGCTTCTTCTTCGCTAAAGACTACATTTCCATGCCCTGTCAGATACACATAAGGATAGAAATAAAGTTCAGAGCTTCCCACTTCTACTATGTCTTCTTTTGGACTAATGGCCATATTCATCTCTTCGTTACAGAAAGATATTAGGTTTGGGAGGGCGGTTTTATTAGCATACCAGTCTCCACCACCGCTGTATTTCAATTTTGCTAGTTTTATCGAAGATTGCGCATTTACCACACCAATGGTAAACACCTGCAGAATCAACACAAAAACCGCTATGGTTATTCTTTTGTAAATCATATATTATTTTTTAAAAGCATCGGCAACTATCAGTTCTTTCGTTCCATGACCGTATGTATAGAAGCCGCTACCAGATTTTACCCCGAGATGTCCAGCATTCACCATATTGACAAGTAGTGGGCAAGGGGCATATTTTTGATTTCCAAACCCATTATATAACACGTTCAAAATCGATAAACAAACATCCAGACCAATAAAGTCGGCTAGCTGAAGGGGGCCCATTGGATGTGCCATTCCTAGTTTCATTACAGTATCAATTTCGTTCACACCAGCCACTGATTCATATAACGAATAAATAGCTTCGTTTATCATGGGCATCAAAATTCTATTTGCAACAAAGCCGGGATAATCATTTACTTCCACTGGTATTTTTTGCAACTTTTCAGAGATTTCCATTACTGTGATGGTGGTTTGGTCGCTGGTGGCAAAACCTCTGATAATTTCAACCAATTTCATTAAGGGAACGGGGTTCATAAAATGCATTCCAATTACCCTTTCAGGATTAGTAGTGGCACTGGCAATTTTTGTGATCGAAATGGAAGAGGTATTAGAAGCGAGAATGGTAGTGGGCGAGCAGAGCGTTCCTAACTCTTTAAATATCTTCAACTTTAGGTCTATCTTTTCTGTAGCAGCTTCCACCACCAATTCTGCTCCTTGTATCCCGGAAGAAAGATCTGTAAAAACCGCTATATTTTTAATGGTGGATTCTTTTTCCTGAGCCGTTATGGTTCCCTTAGTTACTTGTCTGTCAGTATTCTTGCCTATCATTGCTAAAGCTTTACTTAAGGCCTCTTTGTTGATGTCGATCAAAGCTACAGGATATCCGTTCTGCGCGAAAACATGTGCAATACCATTTCCCATTGTTCCTGAACCAATAACCGCTACCTTTTTCATAGTTTTCTTTGTTTAGTGTTTGCAAGATAATCCCCAGTGAACAACCTTTTGTTCCTGATCTTATACTTCTCAGCAAATATAAAAATATTTGCTTACCTAGTTTTAAATGACCGTATTGATTTTTATTGAATAATGGTGGTTTTTAAGAGGTTGTTACGGGTTTCCGTAGCTACAGCTCTGCTCTTTAGAACTTTGGACGACTAAATATGTGCTTGCATGCGAGAACATTAAATAAGATAATCATGCTATTTTGACTGTGTTTCAACAGCAGTAGTGTCAATTTGGCTGGTTCAGTCTTTTTCATAGCTTTTCGTGGTTCCTTTAATAATTGGTATGGCGTTTGAGTTATCATGAGAAAAAAACGGAGGAAACATGAATTTATTAAAGAACAAGAGTCTTTTAAGAAATTTGTTGAAGCAGGGAGACTACTGGAATGCAATGAACGGGGGCGTAAGTATGACTTCCTACAAAACATATAAAACAAATGAAGGATATATAATTGAAATTTCTGCACCAACAGTGTCGCCGGAAAGTTTCAATATAATCTTAAATTTCAATCACTTAATAGTTTATACTTTATTTAAAGGTGAAAGCCACGGGGAAAATAATATGATCCCGATGTTTAGTAAAAGTTTTGAATTACCAGGTGATACTGATTCAAATAATATTGATGCTATTTTTGAAAATAGCAAATTGAAAATTGTGGTGCCGTTCAAAACTGATTTAGATCAATATAAGAGAAGGATCGACATTAAAGCAAGATAATCTTTCCAAAACAAATCTTATTAAAAGGAGCCTGTACAATGCAGTCTCCTTTTTTTGCCTTTTGGCCACTGTGCACCCCGTGCAGGGGGCGGAAGTTTATCCATTCTTATTGTCATTCAGGTGAAAACTTGTTGGATATTAGCAGTATAGCAAAATTGAAACCCAATCTTTAATCTACCTTGCTTCCAGCCATCCCGAAATCCTGAAAGGCTTTAACATGATTAGCCAACGTAAATGTAACACCAAACCCAACCCCAAACGGTTGAACATATCCTTGTTCCTCGATGGAAAGTTCTCTTTTCGTAGTTGTGAGGACGCGCGCGGCTGCTGCGAAAAGTAAGTTTCGCTTTACGCTGAAATTTTTTTATTATTTTATCCAATTACATACTACCTTTGATCCGTAAATTTTTGACCTTCATTTTATCAGTTTATGACCCATCAGTTGCTTATTTTAAAATCAGGACGAGACAAATCAATCAACAATAGACATCCATGGGTTTTTTCTGGTGCAGTGAAGCTGCAACCAAAATCAAAAGATGGGGATGTTATCGCGGTAGTGGACAATCATCAAAAAGTATTAGGCTTTGGCTTTTACGCTCCCAATAGTCAAATTATATGCAGGATATTTCATTTTGGAGGCATTGCTGAAGATTTTGAATCTGTAGAATATTGGGACAAAAAATTTAAGGCGGCTTTCGCAATAAGAAAACAATTTGTAATATCAGACAAAACCAACACCTACAGACTTATTCATGCTGAAGGGGATTTTGTTCCCGGATTAATAATTGACATTTATAATAATACAGCAGTTGTTCAGCTACTGATAAAAGGTACCGAAAGATTGCAAGAAATATTTGTTCAATGTTTGCTTCATCTGGAAATTCCACATGCTTACTTCAAAAGTAAGTCAAGTTCTCAGCGGTTTGAGAATATAACCCAGCAAAGTGGCTGGTTAGGTGCTGAAGGCAACACTTCTGTTACTGTTTTAGAACATGGAATGAAGTTCCCCATAGACATAGAAACAGGACAGAAAACCGGGTTTTTTATTGATCAGCGGGAAAATAGAAAACTTTTAGGTGAGCTATCCCGGGGCAAAAAGGTGTTGAATACCTTTTGTTATACGGGTGGATTTAGTATTTACGCATTAGCAGGTGGTGCTTCAGAAGTGGTTTCTGTTGATATTTCTAAGCCGGCGATTGCTTTGTGCGAAGAGACAGTCTCCATGAATTTTAAAAACACTGAAAATCATAAAGCCATTGCTGCGGATTGTTTTGAGTATCTAAGGCAATCTGAGGAAAAATTTGATTTAATTGTGGTTGATCCTCCGGCTTTCGCAAAAAATGCCAGAGCCGTTCACAATGCAGCACGCGGTTATAAAGATTTGAATCTATTGGCTTTTAAAAAGGTAAATCCGCAGGGCATGGTGATGACCTATTCCTGCTCTCAGAATATATCAAAAGAATTATTTCAGAAAATCATATTCAGTGCAGCGGCCGATGCAGGAAGAAATGTCCGGATTATTCAACATTTGTATCAACCGGAGGATCATCCTATTAACATTTTTCATCCCGAAAGTGAATATTTAAAAGGTTTGTTGCTCTGGGTAGAATAAACTAATTTAACTCTATAAATAACACGTCTACATGGGAAAATATATAAAAGCATTATTAATAGTTTTTCAGTTAACAGTTTTCCTAAACGCTAATGGTCAGTCGCAAAACAGAAAAGTTACCATAACTATAGATGATCTGCCAACTGTTTCATTGTTGAACTCACCTAAACAAAAAGAAGAAATCACCAGAAAAATTCTAGCTTCCCTCAACAACCAAGACGTTCCTGCAATTGGATTTGTAAACGAAGCGAAATTGTACGCAGAAGATAAAATTGATAGTTCGCAGTTAAAGCTTCTACAATTGTGGATAGACGCCGGATTGGAGATAGGCAATCACACTTTTTCACACCCCAGCTTCCATCAAACGGATACTGCGAAGTACTTTAAGGATATAGCGGACGGACAAACTATTACAAACGACCTCCTTAAGTTAAAAAATGATAAGATAAGATATTTTCGCCATCCTTATCTCCATACAGGTAATAGTATGGAAAAGAACAAGGCTCTCGACAAATTCCTCCACCAAAACAACCTTATTGTCGCCCCGGTCACCGTTGATAATTCAGATTGGATTTTTGCCAGAGCTTATGACAATGCGATCCTTGCAGAAGATAGCACCTCGATGAAAACAATAGGGGAGCTGTATGTGGAATACATGAAAAACTATTTTGCTTATTATGAACAGCAGTCTCTTGATCTTTTTGACTATGAAATAAATCAGATTTTGCTTTTGCATGCAAATTCAATAAATGCAGATTATCTCGATGAGCTGTTGGAAATGCTAATCCTAAGGAATTATAAATTCGTACCCATGGCCGAAGCTTTAGAGGATAATGCTTTTAGAACGAAGGAGAATTTCATTGGTGAAGGTGGTATTTCTTGGATCCATCGCTGGGCTTTGGAACAAGGTAAAAAGAAAGCATTTTTTAAAGGAGAACCTGCAACTCCTGAACTGATCATCAAAACTGCCGCTTTAAAATAAGCCTCTGAATCAAAAACTAATGAAAGATTTATCCGTATCAAATAACAAAAAAGATATGGAAAAGGCAACGTTTGGAGCAGGATGTTTTTGGTGTGTA
>CAMPJM010000348.1 GCA_946886805.1 uncultured Flammeovirgaceae bacterium
TTTCTGTTCTTACATCAAATAGTTGTAAGAATAAATTGTCAAGATGCGTTAAAGTATGGTAAAATCGTCCTTTCCCTGTGTAGCCCTTCTCCACTTCAGTCCAAAAGTCGTCTATAAGACCATTGATGTTTGTGTATCCATTCAATAGTTCTTTAAATGATTTTTCTACCATCAGTTTTCGTTTATTTCTGAAAATCTATCAAATCCGGTTAATAGGAATATTTAATGTGAGGGAGTTTGTAAATAGCGGGTACTTCAACTACAATATCACCCCTAACCTCAGTTTGGCACGCAAGCCTCTCGTTCGCTGCCAGCCGATTTAATGACCTAAATCTATTTTCGTTGGCAGACAGAGGGCTTAAATTTTCGCTTCCTTCCAAAACTATCATTTTACAAGTGGTACAATTGCCTTTTTTCCCACAGGTATGCATCCAGTCGATATAATTATCATGAATGACATCTAAAGCGGTTTGAGTGCCGTTATTGGCTAGTATCGTTTTATTAAACAAATTTTTTATTATAATGTGCGTCATATTGTAGCAGTCTATAAATAGTGATTCTATTTTTTTCTAAACTAATATTTAGTTCCGATCTATTTAAACCCAAATATATTTGAAAATCGATCAGTTTATTTTAACGAATAGACGAGAAGATGTTCAATGGAGATCAAAAATATTAAAAGCAAAGCTGTTTAATTCCTTTTAAATTTTATCACTCAAATACAAACAGGACAATATTTTTGATAACTTGCTACTTTAAAAAATAGCATATAAATGAACATCTTAAAAACATAAAAAGATGGTTGCAGTATATAATTATGAATTCCGTTAAATTTATTTTTATAAAAAACCTGTGATAAATTTATAAAATAAAACCCTTAGAATAGAAATTTTGATATTGAATCGGGATAGAATATATGGACAATAAACTTAATTACAATTCCATTGAAGCATACAGTGCGGCTTATACTAAAAAACTCATCAATAATTTTTTTAGTATGGAAGAATCCATTAATGGTAAGCAAATATTAACCCTTAGCAGTATACAGCAGGTAAATTTGCTGATCATAAAAAACCTTTTTCAAAAATGGAAGAAAGAAACGGGTAAACTTCAAAGCCCATATTTCGATTACGATGATGAGGAAGTCAGAAAAGCCCTTCAACATTTTATGAATGTGCTTTCAAACCATATTACCATCAAAAAAAACCATTTTGAGCCGCTGTTAAAAAAATCAGTTACTGATGCCATATTTCTAATTTTTTCACCTTATATCTTCTATAGTAAAGAAATAAATCATCCGGAAAGGACCAGAATCTCATTGAATGATTTGATAGACATTGGAAAATATGTAAAAGTAAACAAGCTTCTACTGGATAACTTAATCCGGCAATTTAAGGAACAGGATATTTCAGTAGTTTTTAATGATGAGGGGATAAGCATTTTTAATGAGGTTTATGAAAACTCAGACTTACCAGTGGTGTCCTGGGATGAATATTTTAAGAAATTCTCGGAAATACATCCTTTAACATTCGATATGATTTTCGAAGAAGGACAAGACGAGTCTTCTGATGAGGACTTTGTTAAACCTCTGGTAAAGGATAATGAAAAAGCAGGATTTACAAGAGAAAAAAAAGAAACCGAAACCATTAAAAACCTTAATGAACGTTTTCACAAACCTCAGAAAACGCTGCATGAACAATTAGCGTCAAAGCCAAGCTCAACATTGGCTGATTTGCATCAGCGAAATAAAATTTCAAGTATCAAAAAGTATATTACCCTTAATCAAAAATTTATGTTCATTAATGAATTATTTAGTGGACACCAACCCGAATACCAAGAAGCAATCGAAAGATTAGAAACCAGTAGTAATCACAGGGAAGCGTTGTCGGTAATAAAAGTATATCAGGAAAAACACCAATGGGACAACGAAGCCGAAGAAGCAAAAGAATTTTTGGAAATAATTGCTAAAAAATTCTCCTGATTTTAAATCAAGATGACAAGCATTCTTTTTGGCCCAACTATTACCAAATAAGGATCGCCACACTCTTTTGTGAAGACGGACAGGTATTAGTGACGGGAGCCATGTTTAGGTTTAAAAAACGTACCTGACGCCTAAACCTCCTTGTATAGCGTTAAAAGCCTCTTCTCTGTTCATCCGAATGAACATTCCCATTTCTGCAAAGGCGGCAAGTGGTATTTCCTTAAAAGCATATTCGAAACCAAACATCCATTCGGGGCCATACTCCAATAACCGATCGTTAAAGCTCTTAATATCATTCCTGTTGGGGTCCAATTTATATTCATAAAGATATTTTACATCAATTACCCTTACAACTGCCCCCAATCCTATATACCAATCCAAATTCTCAAAACCCCTGCTCGATAAAAATCTCGGAATTGGATTGTGCATCATAAACCTGGCCTGAGCAGCATAGGTACCTTCCACACTATGCATAAAATACCCGAAATCTTGCTTTTCTATCCCCGCATACCCAAATTCAGTTTCTTCGTGAAAATTATTGATTACCTGTTCATCAGAAACGGAAGTATTAGAGAATCCACCGGCTATTTCAAAAGCAAACCGCTTTAAAAAGTACATCTTATAAGTTAAAGCCATGGGAGCTCCCACTTTTACACCAATACCTCCAATATATTTCTTCTCCTGCATCACAACACAGGTATAAGTTCCATTCAGACCGTTTTGACCATATGCTGCTATTGATAATAAAACTAAGACGATAGCTAATGTAAAAACCTTAAATCTTTGCATTTTGAGATGTTTTAACAAAGATCAGCAATACTAGCGATATAATTATTTTAAGAATTGCTTAAAAACAGGTATGTAAGGATTTTGAAAAATTTACGCCTATCATAGGTTCAAGGGGAAATAATACTCTCCACCACTAACTTCTCATCAGAAATATATTTTTCAATAATAATTGGCTGTAAGAGAACGGCTTTTTCTTGTGCAAATTTTTTCATCTCTCCTTCTATTTTTTCCCTTGTAGGGATCACAAGGCTATGAGCTTCAACACTCGCTCTCAAAATTTTTCCTCCCTGAATTTTCCTGTAATCCAACTGGTCAGAGATATCCGAAGGCTCATCTGGCATGATCACGCCTACAAAGATTTCAACAGAATCCCCATTTTCAATTTCTTTTTGGCCAAGAAAATTTATAACTGACAAGATTCCCGAGTTTTTGTTGTCGTCTACAAATTTCTTCGCCTCGAAAAAAAGAGTTGCTATCGAATCACGATCATATCTGCCCTCATAATAATTTCCTATAAGGTGGTAATCGGTTGTTTCCACCACCTCCATTTTTATTTTATGGAAGCCTCCGAGGTAATTGTATCCGGCGATTAATGCGATTAACAATATTCCGCCTGATATCCATAATACTTTTCTTTTCATTTTAAATTGACTTTCAAAAAGAGCAAATTATTAATACCCTCTGTTGGATAAATTAAGTAACATCAATTTGATTTCACACAAGAGATTAGTACTCTTTCAAATAAACATAAAAACTTGTACCCCTCCCAACTTCGCTCTCAATTTCAATTCTTCCGCCGTTTTTTTCTATCATTGTTCTGATGATGTTCAAACCTATCCTCTTTCCCTCTGCTTTGGTAGTAAACCTTTTAAAGGGCGTGAAAACTCTGTCTCTATGCCGTTCCAAATCAATCCCGATCCCATTGTCTTGAACAATTAATAAAATATAACTGTCTTGTTTTTTGGAAGAAATTCTAATTTCAGGCTTTTTATTTTCATCGTAATATTTAATGGCGTTGCTCACCAGGTTTTTAACAATACTTAGAAGATACCCTTCAATGTAAGTAATGTTAGGGCAAACTTTAAAATCAACAGATAGACTGATCCCCTTATGTTTTATTCAGGCTTTTAAAATCTCTGGATAGATGCTGTGTTATAACAAAAGAAGCACCAGGGTTCGCAGGTATTTCTGTAAAAAATTCATGTAAAGCATCGTAGCCTCCGGCAGAAGAGCCTATTCCCACTATATAAAATTCTTTCTTTCCCATTTCAAGGTTTTACTACCCAAAAGCTAATCTTACTTTGAGAATCGTCTATTACATAGAAAATTCTTTTACAATAATCATAAATACTGCGTAGTAAGTTAAAAAATAAATTAAAAATAAAACAATTTGAAATTAAATAAGGTACTAAAAAAGCTATAATGAACACTAATTGTGACTCCCTTAGACGTTTTATAATAACTAATTTTCTTGGATTTTGATTAGCTGGAGAAAATATTCTTCTTTAGATGAAGTGCTTTGTCGAGAAATCAATCCAGGCAGCTAAATTCATTTATAAATTTGTATTTATTTTATTAAAAATGATTGTCCATTTTGATACCTAAAAAGAGGCTATTACTATTTTGCAGCTAAATTTAGGCTATTCTTTAATAACTGAAATATCTGTCTGCTACTATTTCTTTATTGTTAGGTAATATTACGGACAGTCATTTTATTAAATCTCAGCCGTACGTTTAAAGAGAGTGGTTTAACTGCGCTGATTTTTCATTGATTTTATCAATTCTTTATTTCACATAAGAAGTTAAAACGATCAGCTATAGAACAAATTCGCCTCTCACCATCCGTTCTTTTCCCTGAAAATCCTGAAAAATGGCTACATCTACAAAGCCATGGGCAAGCATATATTCTTGTAATTCTTCTCCATACGCTTCGTTTATTTCGAAATATAGCTTTGCTTTGTCTTTCATTAAATCTTTAGCTAAAGTTATTATTCTTTTATAAAACAGCAGAGGATCTTTATCGGGTACAAACAGTGCGATATGAGGTTCAAAATTGAGGACATTCTTTTTCATAAGCTTACTTTCCTTTTTTCTGACATATGGAGGATTGCTTACGATTATATCAAAATCCGTTTCGGAGGGAGAGTCCTTTAGGATATCTTTTTGTAAAAATGTAACGACAGCACTGTTTTTAGCGGCGTTTTCTTCCGCTACAGCAATTGCATCGGCACTTATATCCAAACCAAACACCTGCGGATTAGAAAGTTCCTTTGCTAAATTAATAGCAATGCATCC
>CAMPJM010000349.1 GCA_946886805.1 uncultured Flammeovirgaceae bacterium
GTATCAGGGCGCGGTACTATCGTAAATGTGGATATACCTATTGATTAATTTTCAATCAGGTTTTTAAAAATAAAGTATAATCTATCTAAGTGATATATTTTTAATATGGAAAATAAAATTAAAATCATTATTGCAGATGACCATCAAATGTTTTTAGAGGGCATCAGTTCCTTGCTTCAGGATGTGCCTGAAATAGAGGTGGTGGGTACCGCATTAAATGGAAATCAGGTGATTGAAAAAATCAAAACCCTTGAGATAGATATTGTGGTAACGGACATTAATATGCCCGAAATGGATGGAATTGAGCTAAGTAAATTTTTAAAGAAAAATTATCCCGGAATAAAGACATTGATCTTAAGCACGCATAATGATGCTGAAATGATCGGAAAGTGCATCAATAATGACGTTGATGGTTACTTACTTAAGAATGCGGAAAAGCAGGAATTATTGAAAGCATTACATACAATTGCAGCCGGTGAGAAATATTTCGGAGAGGAAGTAAAAAATGAGTATATGAAAACTGTTTTCTCGGCTTCAAAAGAAAAAGAAACGATATTTCAGCTTAGTAGGAGAGAAAAGGAAATACTGCAGCACATAGCCATGGAATACACTACTCAGGAAATTGCAGATAAATTATTTATTAGCCAAAACACTGTTAATACCCATAGAAAAAATATGCTTAGTAAGCTCAATGCTAAGAACACCGCTGGTTTGGTGAAATATGCTTATCAACAAGGATTAATAGAAGAATAAGGATCTTTGGAATAGGTTTTTTTCTAAAAGCTTAAGACTATCTTGTTAAGTATTTGGTCATGGTAACATTGTCAAAATATTTTCCGGACCTTGTCTTGAAGAATTTTGGTTGTCTGCCTGTTTCAACAAATCCCATTTTTTTATATAACGCTATTCCTCCATGGTTTTCGCCAAATACCTGTAGCGAAAGGATTTCCAAGGTGGGGTTTTCTTCTGCCCATGAAATTGCGGTTTCCATCAATAATGTACCGAGACCTTTATTTCTAAATTTTTCTGAAACGCTCATGCCAATCACTGCGGTATGGCTTAACATCTGTCGGGTGTGGGCAGCTAAATCAATATTGCCAATAACTTTTCCGTTATGTTCTGCAAGAAGGAAAATGCTATTTTCTTTCTTTGAATATGACTCAATCCATTCCATTTCTTCCTCAACCGATTTGGTAAGTTCATCGGGATATAAAGGGATATATGGTGATGTATTTAAATTATCAAGGAGAAAACTGATGAACTGCTCAGCATCTGCTTTCTGAGCCTCCCTGATCAGGACATTTTCCCCGGTTTTGATTTTATGGTTTTTCGGTTTTAGTTTCATCAAGTGGAGGTGGATATTAATTGAAAGTTATAATATTCTCAGTCTATAATCTATTTAAATAGGCTTTTGTGTAAAATCAAATTTATCAATTAAAAATCATTGAAAATTATTTTATTTAACCTCACCCTTGCCCTCTCCTGAAGAGAGAGGGTTTAAAATGGTTTAATTTTCAATGATTTTTATTAATGTTACTTCAGTCATACATGGGGTTAAATAAATAAAATTTGTGCTTATTATTTTATGCTAATTCAATTAATATTAGTTTGGCTTAAATAAGACAATAACTTAGAATTAATCACAAATACATGGAGTCACTTATCTCAAGAATGGAATTTTTGTTGGTATCAACTATAAATGCCCTTGAAAATTTACCGGAAGAGGAATTATTATTCAAACCTTCACCGGACAAATGGTCAAAAAAGGAAATATTAGGTCACTTAATTGACTCTGCAATCAATAATCTCCAAAGATTTACTGAAATTACTTTTGAAGACAAGCCCTATAGAATAAGAAATTATAAGCAGGATGAATTAGTGAAGGCAAATAATTATCAGAAGGCTGCTTTACCTGATTTGGTAATGCTGTGGTTCTTCCTGAACAACCGAATTATCTCCTTAATCAAAAACCAATCGGCGTCAACTTTACAGTATCAAGTGATTATAGATGATAATGAAATAAAAACCCTCGATTGGCTCATTAGGGATTATGTAGCTCATTTGGAGCATCATCTAAAGCAATTTGATTTTAAACAGCAGGAAAATAGCCAAAAAGCTAAGTATTCTCTTTGATAAAATAGAGACCAGTCAAAATACATAATATGAAAATTATACTCGTCCTCCTGACTTTATTTTTGTCATTAAATGCAGTAGCGCAAAATCTTGAGTATGCAAGAGCTATTGTAGATACACTTGCTTCTGATGGAATGAAAGGCAGAGGTTATGTTGGAGATGGGGACAAGATTGCAGCAAATTTTATAAGCAATGAGTTTGAGAAGATCGGATTAATTCCATATTCAAAAAATTACCTACAAAAATTTTCTACCCCGGTAAACACCTTTCCCGGTTCGATGAGCCTGAAGTTAAACGGTGAGGAGTTGACTCCAGGTAAAGATTATTTAATTGATCCGGGATCTCCCTCAATGAAAGGGTCCTTTGAAACCGTAAGTCTAACTGCGGAAGATTTGCTGGACGAGGGACAGCTTATTTATAAGTTAAAAGATGCTTTTGGAAAATTTCTCGTCATAGAACCCTTTCAAAAAGAAGAGTTTTCAACAGATGAATTGAAAGAGATAAATGACCTTGTTAATTTCTTGAAATTTCATGAGGATAATCCTGCATTAGGAACAATTGTTCTATCAAAAGATAAGCTTACCTGGAGTGGTGCCACTGCTCAATTAGACAATCCTGCCATCACGGTTAAGGTGGATAGCCTATTTAAACCTGTGGAGAAAGTTGAGCTAAATATTGAAGCGAAATTTTACGGGAATTACAAAACCCAAAATGTTCTGGGATATTTAGAAGGTAAAAGCAATGATTCGCTGATTGTTTTGGTTGCCCATTATGATCACCTCGGGATGATGGGAGAGGAGGCAATTTTCCCCGGAGCAAATGATAATGCGAGTGGCATCGCCATGTTGTTAAGCCTTGCAAAATATTATAAAGCCAACCAGCCAAATTATACCACAGTATTTATCGCTTTTGGTGGCGAGGAATTGGGACTGTTGGGCTCCCGGTATTTTACTGAAAACCCAGCTTTTCCATTGAAGAAAATAAAGTTTCTCGTCAATTTTGATATTTCCGGTACCGGGGATGATGGTATACAGGTTGTAAACGGATCTGTTTATAAGGAAAAGTTTGACAGGCTTAAAGAAATAAACCAGACAGAAAACCTTTTGCAACAAGTAAAAATAAGGGGCGAAGCCTGCAACAGCGATCATTGCATGTTTCATTTAAAGGGTGTTCCCTCGTTTTTTATCTACACTTTAGGCGGAATACAAGCCTACCACGATGTGTATGATAGAGCAGAAACTTTACCCTTAACAGAATTTGAGGATTATTTCACGTTGATGACAAGGTTTATTGATGGGTTATAGGTGTGTAGGGGTGGTCACTCGCCGGAGGCAAGCGACTGCGGTGCTCACCGCTCCTATTCGTGGCAGCAGTCGCTCGGCTTTGACGAGTGACTATCACCCAAGCCCGCAGCAGTCGCTCGGGTTTCACGAGTGACTATTCGCTCCAAGCCCTCTGGGCGAGAAATCTATTACATAACAAAATGTTTTCTTAATTTGCTTTGACTATTTTTATTTTAAACCAGCATATAATGTCAGAACTACGCAAAGCCAATACAGAACATCCCTATTTCTTAACTTTAACTGTCATGGGGTGGATTGATATTTTCACAAGGAAAGAATACTGTGAAATATTACTTACGAATTTGAAGTATTGTCAGAAGGAAAAGGGGCTTGAATTATTTGAGATGGTGATAATGCCAAGTCATGTTCACATGATTGCCCGTCAACAGGACTGTAATCTTGATAAGATTATAGGAAGTTTTAAAAGCGTTACAGCAAAAGCAATAATTAATGAAATTAAAGAGTCGAGATATGAAAGTCGAAAGGATTGGTTATTGTTCCTATTAAAGCAATTTGGTAAAAAGTATAAGCAAAATAAAGAATTTGCTTTTTGGCAAAAGACAAAGTACCCTATAGAATTATATTCAAGCAGTGTGATTGATCATAAAGTTGAATACATTCACAATAATCCAGTGGAAGCTGGCTTGGTAACCGATCCGGAGTTTTATCTTTATAGTAGTGCAAATCCCTCTTTTGGATTAGAATTGATGTCGTTTTGATATCAGGGTTTTTAGAGCGGTCACTCGCTAAAATCGAGCGACTGCGGATAAAAGTCACTCGTCAAAGCCGAGCGACTGCATGTTATGGTGGTCACTCGCCGGAGGCAAGCGACTGCGGAAGCAACCGAGCAACTGCCGAAGCCTTCATCAATACATTTCCACACTAGCACATTTGCACATCAGCACATCAAAATTACCAATCAATAGGCCTGTAATCTTTCAGGAACTTGCCACACCAATGCGTACCTGTAATAATACCATCGAAAAAGGGATCACAAATCCTGGCAGCTCCATCTACAATATCCAATGGGGGCTGAAAATCATGGACTTTTTGTTTAAAGCTGGAAAGCTGAGCAGGGTCTTCATCCGTCACCCAACCGGTATCCACAGCATTCATAAAAATTCCATCCTTAGCAAAATCACTTGCTGAAGTATGGGTCATCATATTCAAAGCCGCTTTGGCCATATTTGTATGCGGATGCCTGTCCTCCTTTTTGAACCTATGGAATTTACCTTCCATTGCTGTTACGTTTACAATATGCTTTTGCCCTGTATAATCCCTCCGCATCAATGAAACCAGCCTATTTACAAGAACAAAGGGAGCTATTGCATTCACCAACTGTACTTCCAGCATCTCCGGAGTTTGAATTTCGCCGAGCCTTAAGCGCCAACTATTGGTGGTTCTTAAATCTACCTGTTGAAGATCAGCATCCAGTTTTCCCTGCGGAAATACTTCTTCGGAAACCAGGGAGTTGTCATAGCTGTAAGGGATTTGCGACAGTTGGGCAGAAGCTCTTAAGCCAATCCCAGGGCCTTGTCCTTGTCCGTGCCAGGTAACCGGCAAAGCTGATTCACCA
>CAMPJM010000350.1 GCA_946886805.1 uncultured Flammeovirgaceae bacterium
AAGAATAATGTCACCCCTTCGGGGTTATTGTTGTAAAAAAAGCAATATAGCTATAATAATGTCAGCCTTTCAGGCTTATTCTTTTAAAACGATTTCCCTAATCCTCACCGCTATATCAAACCACCGCCTCCTTATTGTATTTGTTTCTGTATTCCAATGGCGATATTCCTGTAACCTTTCTGAACACTTCGCGAAACGCCTTATCATCTGAATAGCCCACTTCATTCATTACCTCAAAAATACTTTTTCTGCCTTTCTCTAAAGTACTTTTGGCAACTTCTACTTTTACACGTTGCAAATATTCCAAGGGAGTATTGCCTGTAGCTCTGATAAAACGCCTGTCAAAGTTCCGCCTGCTAGTCGCCAGGTCCGAAGCGAGCTCCTCGAAAGAAATTTTGTCGCTCAGATTTTCTTCTATATAAGCTTGGGCTTTACATACCAATTCATCACCATGATTTTTTTGCATTTGAAAAATACTAAAAGGTGACTGTGAGTTTCTTTCAATATCAATTTGAAAGATTTTTGAGCAGTAAATAGCTGTCTGTCTGTCAAAATACTTTTCAACTAAGAAGAGCATCAGGTTCAGAAATGAATATGCGCCACCGTTGGTAAATATTCCCGTGTCAACAGTGAGCAACTTGTCGACATGAAGCTTAATATTTGGAAACAGCCGTTTAAAACCCGTTGCCGCATTCCAATGAGTGGAACAGCTCTTTCCCTCCAGCAAGCCGGTTGCGGCCAACAAAAATGCGCCTGTGCAAATACTGGCAATTTCAGCACCGTTTTTATACTGCTCCCTGATCCAACTAATAAGCGCTTTATTCTCTTTAAGTATGTTATCATAATCGTGAGAAAGGGAAGGTATAATCAGCAGGTCGGTCTTCTTTAGTTCCTTAATATTTACAGGATGAATCGAAAAAAAGCCTGCATCTAATTTAAGTTCTGATTCAAAGCCCGCTATACGTACTTCAAACACTGGCTGGTTCCCCATTTTTTGCCAGTAGGTATTTGCCCTTGTCAGGATTTCAAACGAACCCGTTATGCTGCTCAGGTTAATGTTCCCTTTTGGGACAACTATAGTCACTTGCTTCATTGAAAAATTTTTGGACAAAGATAAGGGATTACATTGTCTAAATCAACCCGACACAATGTCCATTTCACACTACTATAGTACCAAATATAGACGCTAATTTTGGCCTATAATTAAACCGGATGCCAATGGCTAACGAATTATTTATCAATGTCCAGTAATTCTCAAATTAAAACCCATCAAAAATGAAAACATCAAATTTCAACACTACCATATTGGTAGACCAAACACCGAAAGAAGTCTTTAATGCCATCAATAATGTTCGCGGATGGTGGTCGGAAGAAATCGAAGGCAGCACCGAGCAACTTAATGATGAGTTTAAATATCATTACGAGGACGTCCACATCGCCAAAATGAAATTGATAGAGGTGATCCCAAATAAAAAAGTGGTTTGGCTTGTCATGGACAATTACTTTAAGTTCACCCAAGACAAAACCGAATGGAACGGCAATAAAATTATTTTTGAGATAACTGAAAAGGGCAATAAAACGCAGCTCCAATTCACGCAGCTAGGTTTAGTTCCAGAATATGAATGTTATGAGATTTGCAAAGACGCATGGAGCAACTATATAAACAATAGTTTGCACAGTTTGATAACCACAGGTAAAGGCCAGCCTAACAGCACCGGCAATCCACAAACTACGAATGAAGAACAACTTGGATCTGTAGAAAAGTAGTCGCATCACAAGTTGAATAGAAGCCAAGAGAAACGGTTTACCTTAAGCACCACGTTCCGCAGTTAAGAAACGTGGCGCTTTCCGAACGCTATTTGTCCGTCCCATTTTTCCTTAACCATCCCAAAATATCCTCGTGATCAATTTTCCATTTCCCTTTTTCATTAACCAAGTTTATTTCTTCTCTTGATATTCCGAATGGCCCCGGATTTTGCTGAATTACTTCAATTTTACTAGTTTCTACATTTGAAATTATAGCAACATGTCCATATCTATTAAGAATTGTCCCGCTAAATACCACAAGGTCATTTATTTTTGGAATTGAATCACTTGAATTTGAGAATTGAATTAAATTTCTTTTTGCATTCATCTGCCCATCAGGCAGGCTTATATCGAAAAAGTCCTTTGCGTGTCCATAGCTATTCGGCATTTTATGGTTCAGGTGTTCATAGTAGTACCTTTTCACAAATTCAACACATTGATACTTAAGCCCCAGGTTATATCCATCTTCAGCTAGATTTCGTTCCACCACATTACCCACACCTCCATTGTAGTAAACAATTACATTATTTAAACTATCAATCGGCTCGCCAATCGCATAATCAGAATTAAAATTGATTTTGGTGAATGTCAGGAATCCGATTAGTCCCAGGAAGGAGATTCCCGTTAGCGCAAATATAATTTGTTTAATAGTCACTGTCGCTGTTTCTTTTTTTGTATGTGGTGCAATGGCTTGGGATAGATTCCATAGGTTAGAATGTGTACGGCGATAGCCTATACCCATCGTTATATGTGATTTTATTCTTTTCTTAATCTAATTTCTAATTCACCATCTTCACCAAGCGCACTAATCATAAAGTCATCACTATTACCTCTGCTATCTATCTCGTATCCTTTTAAATCCATGATTTCCTTTATGTCCAAGGTTGAATAGTTAAAAAAGTAAAGAGGCAATGCATTTATTTCTTTCGTTTCATCATTTCGAATCACCTTTTGAATAAATAATCCATCATCACGTTCTATCTTAAAGTCAGTAAAGTACCCATGAAAAAATTCCAAGTGTGGATTAGTGTCAAACATGATAAGAGGCTGAGAGTCAAAATATTTATAAACGTATTCTGGCATATCATCTACATTTACCCATTTGTAACTAACTGACAGATTATTTCCTGTCCGTATTCGGTTCCAATTGTTTTCGAATTGGATTGGCTTATTCGGAGCAAAAATATTATAGATAATCCCAAAAATGCAAAACACGATCAACAGGGGTAATAGACATAGTCCAATAAGGATCAATATTCCTATTATAGGATAGCCAATCCATTTTGATCCTGTCTGTGGTTGAACTTTCTTTATATCTATTCTTAATCCTATCATTTAAATACCATAGAACATTTGGACTTTGAGTTCGGGCGGGAAATCAAAGCACAAAAGTTTATTTTATTAGTAAAGTTTAATAGAAGAACAAATGTTGAGGTTTCACGTCAGCCCGCCTGACGCAAAACTCTTATTAGCTGCTGCCGTTCTTTTTACCAAGTCGTTTTTTAAGTTCGTCAAGCGATATTGTTCTTTGTTTTTTCTCTTCTTCTGTCAGGTTTTTATATTCTTCTATCGTTTTGTCAAGCGACTTGCGTTCTTCTTGAATTTCTGTTTCGTCATAGCCGATAAATGTCATTTCGTAAAGACAATGTGCAATTATTTCTAATTCTGAAAAACTCTTTAAAGTCTCGGTTGCTATGTCCATACCGAGCCATTTTTTCCAATCTGTAAATTCTATTGCATAACTTATTGTTCTTCCGTTTTCATCTTTCGTGTCATCTTCTCCCGAAACGTCAACATATGTTTTTATTTCACTCTCGTCGTCTGGGTCGCAGTCGTGTTCGGTAACCACAATTTTCATTTGACAGTCTTCCGGCTCTAAATTTTTTAACTTTTCAAAAACGTTCCTGTATTCGTCAATTATTTTGTATTGGTCGGAATATAGTTGAAGCAAGGTCAGTTCAATGCTAAGCCAATTGTTTGAATTTATTAAGTCGTAAAATTTCATCTTTCCCAAACGGTAAGATTTCAAATCTACTAAATTTTTTGTTGAATAGTCTACCGAAAAAAACCAAAATGGTGACAGTCATTCAACGTAAGTTACTCCGCCAAGCTGTCTAAGTGTCGTCTCGAAAGGTTGCAGCTAACTTAGGCATCCGTTGACAAATTTTGCCAACATACTTATCTTTGTAAAAACCGAATCTAAGGGATTTTTATCATGCTGATTTCGTGTAGAAGGCAAAATATCGGTAGAATTAAAAGTCTTTTGAAAATTAGAAGATGTACATTTGGAACAAGCAATCAATTATTTGGGAGCCTTTAATTTGGAAATAGGATTGTAGGGCAATTTTGGGGCAAAAGTTCGTGATTTAAAAATTGGCAAATAAAAAATTCAGTCTGAACCTTAAAAAAAGTCTGAATTACTGATCTTTGCAACATTTATAATTAGCCATGATTAAAAGTGAATTATGAGTTTATTGATCATGATAAATCATTTAATCAAAAGAATCACAGTTCAGACCGTGGCCGAAAAACAATTGTCAAAAGCCTGCGTATTTGGCTTTTGATGGAGGTGTTAACTAATTTTAATAAATACAGGACAGGACAGAATGGCGAAGAAAATTGAAAATTTAGCATGTGAATTGTGCCCGAGCAGAAAGTTTTCATTGTTTAATGAAGTATCTGAAGAGCATTTGTGCCGTCTGACGGCTGAAAAAAATTGCGTGTTCCATAAAAAAGGACAAACCCTGTTTTATGAGGGGACTCGTCCTATGGGCTTGTTCTGTATTAATGAAGGTGCGGTAAAAGTTTATAAGTCCACCTCTAACGGCAAAGAACAAATTATACGCCTGGCCAAAGCTGGTGATTTCCTGGGGTACCGGGCACTGTTGGGAGAAGAACATTACGCCGCTTCCGCTACCATATTGGAAGATGCCAAAGTATGTTTTATCCCCAAGGAAAGCTTTACTCGTTTGTTGGCTGCCGATAGCAATCTGTATCGTAAGCTGATGAAATCTGTTTGTCACGAGCTGGGCATTATGGAAGAAAAAGTGACAGAACTTTCCCAGAAAACGGTAAGGGAACGACTTGCCCATACTTTGTTGATGTTAAAGGAAACTTACGGCATAGATGGGGATGAAAATTCCGAAAAGATTGACATTGCACTTTCAAGAGAGGATATGGCAAGCATTGTGGGCACTGCTACGGAAACAGTGATACGCCTTCTCTCGGAGTTCAA
>CAMPJM010000351.1 GCA_946886805.1 uncultured Flammeovirgaceae bacterium
AATAAATCACCCTTACGTTTATCGCCATTTCGATTTCAAACATTCACAAGTGTTCGCGAATCTACACACCAACTTCTTCTTATATGGTTCTCAATCTCAAAGAAAATATTATTCCTCCAAATGAAAACGAACGCATCAATGCTTTAAAGAGATATGAAATTCTAGACACTCCTAAGGATGGAAATTTTGATAGAATCACTTCTTTGGCCTCAAGGTTGTTTAATGTACCAATAGCAATAGTTAGCCTGGTCGATTCTGACAGAATCTGGTTCAAATCGCACCATGGGCTGGCAGTTGAAGAGTTGGATCGGGAGCCAGGGCTTTGTGCTTCGGCAATTCTTTCTGATGAAGTGTATCATATAACCAACGCCATTGAAGATCCTCGTTCTTTAGCCAATCCCTTGGTTGCGGGAGAGTTTGGCTTAAGGTTTTATGCTGCCGCACCGTTAAAGACCAAAGAAGGATTCAATTTGGGAACCCTTTGTATCATTGATCAAAAGCCCAGAGCATTTTCTAAGGAAGAAGAACGAATCCTGGAGGACCTGTCAGCCATTGTGATGGACGAACTGGAACTGCGACTAGCATCCAGAGAGGCTATGAGAATGCAAAGTGAAGTTATGGAAATGGCTGCCCACGATATGAAGAATCCTTTAAATAGCATTTCGTCCCTGGCCGATTTGATTGTCAGAAAGGATGATAAGCAAACCATTAATAAGATGAGTGCTTTGATCAAAGATTCTTCCCAGAGGATGATCCATATTGTAGATGGGCTATTGGCATCGGCATTTATTGAAGCGGGTAGAATAAATTTGAATATTCAGCCAATTGATATAGCTGATTTAGCTAAAGGAGTAATTGATTCAAATCAGGTTCTAGCTAAAAATAAAGCACAACTTTTGACTTTAGAAATTGAGAAGCGACCTATAGTCAGATGTGATAAGGAAAAGATGCGGGATGTATTTGAGAATTTGATAAGCAATGCCATAAAATTCTCAGAAAGAGGTCAGGCTATTAAGGTAGAGGTAGGGGTATCGTCAGACAAAGGTTATTTTGAAATAAAAGACAATGGGCAGGGACTGACCGAAAAAGATAAAAGTAAATTGTTCACTAAATTTTCACGGTTGAGTGCACGTCCAACAGGAGGCGAAACCTCTACCGGATTAGGTCTTTCTATTGCTAAAATATTAGTAGAGTTGCAGCATGGAAGCATTTCTGCGCATAGCGAGGGGAAAAATATGGGCAGCACTTTTACCGTACAGCTACCTTTGCTTTGAGGGGATGAAGATGGCAATTAAAATGAGAGCCTTTCTAGATTGCCAAATTCAAATTGCGATTTAGGTCATATTCATTATTCTTATGGTTCTATGTGATTAATAGTGGGTGTTTGCTTTTTGTATATTCGAAACATGGAATGCTATAATTGTTTTTTGTCCTCGTCGGACTGGCTCCTGAGAAAAACCTCTGGACAAAAAAAACAAGGCTGTATTCATTTCTTAACGCTATTTTCCTCTCCCAAATTGGGAAATAAAAGAAACTCACCCGCCGAAAAAGGCGGGATCAAACAGCTTTTATTTCTGATCCAATTTGGTGAGGAAAATATCTAAAATGAATAAGGCCGTTTACCTAAGAAAGGAATTATTCCCTCAAAGCGATATTTTGCCACCCACTGTATTTCACATAGTGCCATTTCTATAAATAATAATTTTGAAGATGCACTGGTTTTATGTGAATCAGATTTTGTCTTTGATAATATATCGTCCTCTTCGCTCCTAAATTCTTCCTTTTTTATTTTTAGTCCTATCTTTGTGTATGCATTTGAAAAACGACTTAATTTTAAGAGTAGCCAAAGGAGAGAAAGCCGAAAGAACCCCTGTTTGGTTGATGCGGCAAGCGGGGCGTATATTACCAGAATATAGGGAAGTAAGGAATAGAATAAAGGATTTTATTACTTTGGTCAAAAACCCTGAATTGGCAGCTGAGGTTACAATTCAACCTGTAGATATTTTAAAGGTTGATGCAGCCATCATTTTTTCTGACATTTTGGTAATTCCCGAAGCAATGGGACTGCCTTATACTATGGTAGAAAAACAAGGCCCTTTTTTTCCAAAAGTAGTTAATTCGGAAAAAGATATTCTTAATTTAAAAGTTTCAGAGCCTGAAGAGGATCTTCAATATGTATTGGATGCCATCAAAATCACTAAGGAGAGATTGGCTGGAAGGGTTCCCTTAATTGGTTTTGCAGGCGCGCCCTGGACCATCTTTTGCTATATGGTAGAAGGCTCAGGAAGTAAGACCTTCTCAAAGGCCAGAAAAATGCTCTATACTGAGCCGGCTTTATCCCACAAGCTGCTTCAAAAAATAACTGATAGTACTGTAAAATATCTTAGAGGTCAGATTAAAGCTGGTGCTGATATGGTACAGGTTTTTGATTCGTGGGCTGGAATTTTGCCTCCTGACCAATATAAAGAGTTTTCGCTTGCTTATATAAAGCAGATTTGTGATGCGATTTCGGACGTTCCCGTCACAATATTTGCCAAAGGTGCTTATTTCGCGTTGGAAGATATGGGCAAATTGGCTTGTGAAACAATAGGCCTGGATTGGAATATGCCTATTGCTCAATCAAGAAAAATAATTGGGTCCGACAAAGTATTGCAAGGGAGCCTTGACCCCTGTGTTTTATATGGCACTTTTTCCCAAATAGAACAAGCTACTAAGAAAATGCTTGATGAATTCGGACCTTATCACCACATTGCAAATTTAGGCCACGGCGTTTATCCGGATGTAGAACCGGAAAAGGTAATTTGTTTTGTGGAAACTGTAAAAGCCTATTCGGCTGCGAAAAGGTAATTGGTTTTTGAGTAAAATAAATTAACCAACCATAATATAAGCTTTGGGATATTTATAGGAAACCTTGCTGGATCTTGTACTTAGTGCGTAGGCAAAAGTAAGGGTTCCTACCCTTCCGAGGAACATCGAAATAATAATAGTTATTTTGCCGACGGTGCTTAATTGCGCAGTAATCCCGGTACTTACACCTACTGTGCCAAAAGCAGAGATTTGTTCGAAAACTAGTTCCGAAATATCTATTCCAGGTTCTGAAATAGATAAAATAAATATTCCAATCAAGTTAATTGCCACCGCAAAAGAGAAAACAGATAAGGCTTTAAACAGTAATGAGTTAGGGATAAAGCGTTTTCCGATTTCTATCTTTTCTTTACCTTTTATTGTGGAGATTGTAGATGCAATTATTAAATAAAAAGTGGATGTTTTGATACCCCCTGCTATTGAATTGCTTGATCCTCCGATAAACATCAGAAACATCATCAATATCATTGTCGGGACCATTAATTGACTTAAATCTATTGAATTAAAACCAGCGGTTCTAGAAATAGCGGATTGAAAAAAACTTGCTATAACGGCTTCTAAAAAATTCTTGTCTGCCAGTGTATTATCACTTTCAAGAAAATAAATTCCTACAGTACCTAATATAAGTAAAGCTAATGATACCCAAACCGCGATCTTGGAGCTTATATTCCAATCTATCCACGGGTTTTTTAGTCTTTTTCTTAAGGAAGCTGGAGAAAAAATATCCTCTATTGTATTAAAACCGATTCCACCAAAAATAACAGCTATTGCTATTACGAGGTGAAAAACATAGGCCTCTCTCATAACGGATTCGTAAAGATTGTTCGTAAACAAACTAAACCCTGCATTACAGAAAGCAGAAACCGCATGAAAAAGCGTAAAGAAAATTTTATCTTTTATCGAGCTGAACTCAACGCCTTCACCCCATGTAAAATATAATAATATGAAGGTGATGCCTTCTATTACAAAAGTGATCAAAATGACCTTTTTTAAGAGACCTTTTGCTGTGTTTAACGATTCACTACTTGTCACATCCTGAAGCATTGCGTGATGTTTAATTCCCACCCCTCCCTTTATAAAGGTGGCAAAGAAGCTTGCAAAAGACACAATCCCAAAACCACCTAATTGAATAAGAATTAAAATCACCACCTGACCCTTATAGGTAAAGAAAGTGGCAGTATCTACTACAATAAGACCTGTGACGCAGGAAGCACTTACAGATGTAAAAAGAGCATCAAGCCAGCTCATGCTGCCAGCATTTACCGTCATTGCTGGCAACATTAAGAGACCTGTCCCTGCGCCAATTAGTATAATAAAGCTTAATATAAAGGTAGTTGATGGGTCAATTTTTAAGCTGCTAATCGATGCACTGAATTTGGTAAATTCCAATGCCAGAATGATAAACATATAAAAACTGATGAATGCGCGATAAAAGGGAACAATGCTTTTTGAAACAAAGATTGATAAAAGATCTTCAATAAGTCGTTCGTCAAAAAATAAGGCCAAAATTATGTTTAAAAAAATTAAGGCCATCAAAACGGCCTCAAGCTTATTGCTTCCTAAAAATGCTGTTTTTTGGAAAGAATAGGTGAACCTGAAAAGAAAAGTCAGGAGGAAGATGCCAAAAATGATATCCATCCCGATAAAAGCCTGTTCAACTTTTTCTAGCGGAGGTTCAAAACCATAGACATAAACAAGAATTGCTAAGGCGGCAATACTTGCAATAAATGTAATAATGCGGATAAACAGGTATGCTTTATCCTTACTATCGTATAGTAAGATATTTAAAGCGGAGGTAAGCTTATTTTTTAGGTTTTTAATAGATGGTATGTTCATCAAATAGCTTATGATCCAAGGCTTCCTGGTAGAGGCTGGTTTTGTTGATCGGTACAACCCCAATAAATTCGCAGACTAAGCCACCTCCAAGATTAGAAAGCGCTGCTACAAGTTTAGGGGGAATATTTAAAGCCATACCTAAAGCAGCAATACTGATTACGGTATCGCCCGCACCTGATACATCAGAAATACTCCTGATATGAGCAGGTAGCAAATGTTTTTCTTTTTCACAATCAATATAAACACCTCTCTCGGATAGTGTAATCAAAGCGTTCTTTATAGATAACCTGTTTTTTAATTCCGCTACCGCATTTTGAAGCTCATTTAAATTG
>CAMPJM010000352.1 GCA_946886805.1 uncultured Flammeovirgaceae bacterium
CAAGAAGTGGATACAGTATTTGTATTTGACATTCTTATTTTTAATTATGGAAATGCATTTTCTGGAGAATCCCAGGAGTTTTCACCTTATTGTATATTGGTTCTGTCTTATCCCTGTCACAGCTGTGATCGTTTCCGGTTTACGGCAATCTATATTATGGTTTGTGGTAGTTCTGGTGGTGCTTGTGGCTAATATTGTTTATTTAAGTTTTTTATCAGGCGGTTCTTATACTGTTTCTATAGACGTGAAAGCTTTTCTTGTTGTGGGGGTTGTTTTTTCAATTGCCACGTTTTCGTCCTCTATTTTGCTTTATAAGCTGCTTGGCGAAGCTTATAATGATATGAAAACAAAGAGTAAGGAATTGGAGACCTTGAGAAACCTTTCTGATGCTAAAAAGAAGAAGATGTTGGATTATCAGAAAACGCTGTTTTCCTTGTCCAAAGATTCGACAGTAATTGGTGGTGATTTTATTAAACTGTACAAGAGAATATGTAAAGTAGCAGTGGAGAAGCTACAGATAACCAGGGTGAGTATTTGGATATTTGATGAAAAAACAAGTGTTTTAAAAAGACAATATCTCTACCAAACAAGTGGCGGAACAGATGAGATAATTGAGATAACGAAAGAAGAGTGCCCAACCTATTTCCAGGCAATTTTGACTAAAAACTTTATCGCGGCAGAAAACGCTTTGACTCATCCTGATACTGTAGATTTTGTGGAAGATTATCTAAAACCGCTTAATATTCATGCTTTACTGGATTCACCGATAACCCTCGATGGTAAACCTATTGGTATAATCTGCTGTGAGAATCAACACGAATTTCATCCATGGACTGCCGGGGATATTTTATTTGTGCAATCCCTGTCTGACTTTATAGCATTAGGAGCCAAGAGTAACCAAATTAGAGCCCTCTTGCAGCGAATCAGGAGCCAAAATAGGGACTTGGTAGAAAAAAGAAAGCAGATTGAAGGATACAATGAAGAGCTATCAGCCTTGAATGAAGAGTTGACTTTAATGAACGAGTCTTTGGAATTGACCGTTCAAAACAGAACCAGTGTACTGGAACAGAAAAACAAGCAGCTAAGGGAATATGCCTTTATTAATTCCCATCTACTAAGAGCACCGTTGTCCCGAATCCTCGGTCTTTCCTATATCATTTCCAAAGAAAAACTAAACATTAGTGATGCAAAGCTTTTAAAGGCTTTGTTGTTGGCCTCAGAGGAACTGGATTCCATAGTCCGAAAAATCAGCAATCTTTTGTATGAAGGAAATGATTTTAGCAGGCAAGATATCCGCGAGATAATTGAAAGAAACATGAACGGAAACCCGGGACGTAACGAGGCAGATGTTTTAAAAGAGAATTAGCCGAACATTGCCGGCGAATTGAATACTATTATAACGAGACAGGATCCTATCTCAGACGGCCTTTTAATCAATATTTTCTTTTCTGTTCTTCACCAAAAGGAAATAGCTAAGAAATCCCAGCGAAATCATAATAATTTCTATTCCAAAGGGTAAAACAGAGTCATGATAGAGATGAGAAGGTAATAAAGAAATAATAACCAAGCCGAGACCTCCGAAAAACATAATCAAGCCCCATTTTAAACTATCAAATTTATATTTTAGAGATTGGCCAAAGAGTTTTATAGAATTTTCATCCACATGTCCTAATTCTATCATTTTCTTTTTTAATCTATTATTTGACAAGGATATTATTACAACAGCAATACTCACAAAGAAAGTTATTCCTACGAGAAAAGGGCCAAAAGCTATCATGATCATTAATGTTTAAGTTATTTCCCCATTGGACAGCAATTTTAGTTAAAGGTTGCAGCTAAATTTTAATTATTTTTTGCAACATTAGCATAGCTTTTATTGACTAATGCAGTATGCACGATGAAAAGATAATTGTCTCCCGAATTAAAGCTGGAGATATTGCTGCCTTTAGAATATTGGTAAAACAATATGAAAGGCTGGTGCTATATATGGTAGCTAAGTTGGTAAAAGATAAAGAAGATATTGAAGATATATGCCAGGAAGTATTTATTAAGGTATATCAAAATATTTCAAAATTTAAGTTTGAATCCAAATTGTCAACCTGGATCGCCCAAATTGCTTATAGAACTACCATTAATCACCTGAAGAAGTATAATAAATTTCAGGATAAACAACAGGATTTAATCAGTATAGAAAATGTTTCTCATGCAGAGGATAATCCTGAACAAATCTATTCAAAAGAGGAAACTCACGTATACGTGAATCGCTTGATAGAGCAGCTTCCTGAGCAGTATAAAATTGTTTTAACATTGTATCACATAAATGAATTCTCTTATCAGGAAATAGGAGAAATTACTAAAATGCCTGAGGGCACCGTGAAAAATTATTTGTTCAGGGCCAGGAAAATATTAAAGGAAAAGCTAGAAGATTATCTTAGTAAGGAAATAGCTTAACAGATAGGGGATTTTTCAATTATTAACAAATGTCGTTTAGTTAAGTTTTTTCTATACCTCATCCCGTCCCCTTCTCCTAAAGTGAGAAGGGGCAACGGCCTTAACTAAACGACATTGAATTATTAGTAAATAAAATATTATGAGAAGGCTATCAGACGAAGAAATACAAAAAATAGTTGAAGAAAAGTCTCAGGTGGAACATTATGCCGTGGAGGATAAGGAAAACCTTAGACTATACGCCTCGCTTTTTGACGCGTTGGAAAAGAAACCAAAAGCCTCACTATCACATAATTTTGCAGATAAAGTGGTCCAAAAAATAAGCAAAAGGAATGAAGCAATAGAGACCATAAAATTTTATGCGTTTATTGTTGTTCTCATTATACTATTTTCTATAGTTTCAATGGCTACTATTGCTTATGCAGATTTATCAAATGCCCAAAATATCCTCGGAACAATAAGTAAATTTAAAGGAGCCATTATATTCGGATTGATTTGTATTCCAATAATCCAGATATTGGATCAACTATTAATTAAGAAGAGCTCCCCGACCGGTACGGGGCTCCCCCAAAATTACAGCTGAACCTTCGCTTTTCGGTCTTTTGCGGCTCTCAAACGATTGCCACCGGTCGCTGTCCCCTGACAGCGATCAATTTAAATGCGGCGCGGTGTGGATTATCCTTGTAAAAGCTGTCCTTCGGTTGGCACGCTTTTTCGTTACCTACTGCAAAAACGTCTTGTCTGTGGACGGGACGTGGATAAAGAATCATTCTACCTTATTACTGTCTACTGTGGCTTAAATAACTGAAAAGCAATCCATAACACACGTTCCCGGACCTGTTCTCCGAATCGAGTCCGGAGTCTTTCGGACCGGGATCCCTCAAAATTACAGCTGAACCTTCATTTTTCGGTCTTTGAAAACGCTCTTTCCCTTGCAGGCGATTTTACTGCCCCCTCAGGTACTCTTTTCCAGAGGACTCTGAGGCTTCCAAGCTACGGTTCTCAAACGGTTTGGGGGCGTAGACCATGCGTTGGTGAAAAGATAGCAATTTTTTCACCAAGGTTTCCCTGAAGTTTCACAATCGATTGCGGTAATTATTTATTACATCATTGAAAATTTTCTTTGTATATGCCTTAACTTCATCACTTTACAAATTGAAAAGATGAATAAAGACAGTAAACCACTAGATAATAACATAGAAGAACAGCGATTAAAGCAGTCAAGCGATAATAGGAAGTGGAAAAAGTGGGGACCTTTTTTGGCAGACAGGCAATGGGGGACGGTACGAGAGGACTATAGCTCGGACGGCAATGCCTGGGATTTTGTATCCCACGATCAGGCCCGGAGCAATGCCTACCGGTGGGGTGAGGAAGGTATAGCAGGTTTTTGTGATCAACATCAGGTTTTATGTTTAGCGCCTGCTTTCTGGAATGGCAAGGATCCTATTTTAAAAGAGAGACTTTTCGGTCTTACCAATGAGCAAGGAAATCATGGAGAAGATGTAAAGGAATTGTATTATCACCTGGACTCGTCACCAACACACTCTTATTGCAAGTTTCTTTATAAATATCCTCAAAAAGCGTTTCCATATCAGGAGCTGTTAGAAAAGAACCAAATAGGAAGAGACAAGCCCGAAGTAGAATTGCTAGATACCGGAGTTTTTAATGAGAATCGTTATTTTGACTGCTTTATAGAATATGCGAAGGCGGGTATGAATGATATTTTGATGAAGATCACCATTTGCAACCGTGGACCTGAAGCAGCAGATATTCATGTGCTACCGCATTTATGGTTTCGCAACTATTGGAAGCATAATTCGCGGTATGCACGTCCTCAATTATCCCAACATTCTGAAAACTGCATTAAGTCCAGTTCAAAGAGAAATGGTTTGTTCTACTTATATCATGAAAAGGGAGAACAATTGTTTTGTGAAAACGAAACTAACAATGAAAAAATCTACAATTATCCCAGCGAATACCTGTATAAAAAAGATGGGATTAACAACCATGTAGTTGAATATTTAAAAAGTTCAAAACCAACCGTAAATCCTGAAATGTTTGGGACCAAAGCGGCTGTTTGGCTTCGGGAAAGCATTCCTGCGGGAGAAGAAAGAAGTTTTAGGATTAGGCTGAGCAGAAACAGAATTCAGGAACCCTGGTCGGAGTTCGATTCTGTCCTTGAGCAGCGCAAGCAGGAATGCGATGAATATTATGAAAGCATTTCCTCAAAAGGCTTAGATACCTCTCAAAAAAAGCTTTTAAAAAATGCCATGAGTGGGCTTTTATGGACCAAGCAATTCTATTATTTTGATGTTTACAAATGGTTAAATGGCGAGCCGGGCGATTATACGCCGCCGCATCGTGATAATAGGAGAAATTCCAATTGGCAACATCTTACCAATCGCAATATTATATCTATGCCAGATAAGTGGGAATATCCCTGGTATGCTGCCTGGGACCTTGCTTTTCATGCTACTACTTTCGCTTATATTGATCCGGACTTTGCGAAACGCCAGTTGCTAATAATGCTTCGTGAAAATTATATGCACCCCAATGGGCAAATTCCTGCTTATGAATGGAATTT
>CAMPJM010000353.1 GCA_946886805.1 uncultured Flammeovirgaceae bacterium
AAAATATTGCTTATGAAGATATGGGAGTGTTGTTTTTTGATGCAGATCAAGATGGTGACCTGGACCTATACAAGGTAAGCGGCAGTTTTGAACTACCTCCTAATGGTGAGCAAGCCTTGGATAACTTTTATTTAAATGACGGGAAAGGCTATTTTACTGCCAGCTATCTACTGCCAGCGTTAAACAAGAATGGTTCTGTGGTGAGGGCTGCCGATTTTGATGGCGACGGCGACCTTGATTTGTTTGTTGGCGGCCGATCTGTTTCCGGTGCCTATCCTACGCCGCCTGAAAGCTATATTCTTAAAAATCATCAAGGCGTTTTTATAGATGTGACAGCTTCTTATTGCCCTACTCTGAAAAACGTTGGAATGGTCACTGATGCGCTTTGGTCTGATTTTGACCACGATGGAAAGGTTGATCTTATTGTAGTCGGAGAGTGGATGCCTGTTTCCTTCTTTAAAAACACTAATGATGAGTTTGTTTCTATCACTCATGATTCCGGTATAGGAAATCAGGTAGGTTGGTGGAATAGTCTTACTTCCGGTGATTTTGACAACGATGGTGATATGGATTATGTAGCCGGAAACCTCGGGTTAAATTCTAATTATCACGGCTCAGAAAAAGCACCTATGACCATCTTGTCCAAAGATTTGGACGCCAATGGCAGAAATGACTTTATGATATTCACTTACGAAAAAGGAAAGGATGGAACCCTCCGACCTTATCCTGTTCATACCAGAAACGATTTGATCAGCCAGTCTGTGAATATTCGAAGAGACTATCCCACCTATAAATCATTCGGAGAGGCTAGCTTGGCTACCTTGTGGCCAGAAACCCGGAAAAACGGTGCCTTAATATTGGAAGCGAACAACCTTGCATCTTGTTATATTGAAAATCTGGGTAAAGGAA
This sequence comes from uncultured Flammeovirgaceae bacterium, assembly GCA_946886805.1. Next base: position 910 of record CAMPJM010000353.1, read on the forward strand.
AATTTCAAATGAAAGAACTTCCATTTGAAGCTCAACAAGCACCTGTTTTTGGTATTTTGAGTAGAGATATAAATAATGATAGCAACCTCGATCTAATAATGGTCGGCAATGATTTTGGTATGGATCCACTCTCTGGCAGGCACGATGCATTTAATGGTTTGTGTCTGTTAGGGAATGGAAAAGGTAGTTTTAAAAGTTTATCGATCGAAGAAAGTGGATTTTATGTAAAAGGTGACGGAAAAGGATTGGCTACATTGAGAAATACCGATGGCAGCGAGTATATTATTGCCACACAAAATCAGGACAGTCTTTTGGTATTTACTTCTAATCGTGCCCAAGACCAAAATCTTAACAAATGCATAAAATTAAATCAAAATGATTTTTCGGCAGAATTTTTTTATACCGATGGCACTAAGCGCATAGAAGAGTTTTATTATGGTTCAACTTTTCTGTCACAATCCAACAGAATAATAGAAGCCAATGAAAATATAGAGAAAATAATTATTTCAGAATACTCGGGCAAAAAAAGGGAAATTAACTACCGCTAAATAATTTTGAGAAGTTTTGGCATAGATTAATTTACATAAGTTTCTCACGTTACTTTAATTGAAGGTGAGAGGTGTATAAGCGTCCGGAACGATGTTAATAGTAGAATTAGTGGTTTCCATTCAGAAACTTTAAAAACTTCTGCATCTGACCCCGGCGGGGTCAAATGTGATTAGCCACGGGTTTTAACCCGTGGTTAATGAAAGGAAGGATGTAGTTTTGGCGGAATTTTTGCCTTTTTAGTCCGCCGGTTGGCGGATGACAAAACGGATGCTGTGAAATGGAAGTTAATCTATTACGAAATGAAATAGAGGCGTTGAATCTTGAGGAACATTGAAATGAAGATCTTACTTTAAATCATACAATAAATGAAAAGACTTTTAAATAACCTGCATTGGATTCCTTTAATAATCGTTTTTGCCTGTAGTAGCGCAGAAGAGACCTCCAATGAACTCAGCGTAGAAACAGTCGACAGACCAACTAATACTGGTGATAATAGCTACTATGTAAACAATGAGAAACCTCTGAAGTCGCAATTTTTCATAAAGCTTCCCATCCAGGATATCAAACCGGGTGGTTGGCTAAAAAGATCTTTGGAATTGCAGAAAGAGGGGCTTACTGGAAATCTTGGAGAGATAAGTATATGGCTTACCAAGGAAAATAATGCATGGCTAAATAAAAGTGGGAAAGGCGATTTTGGTTGGGAGGAAGTGCCTTATTGGCTGAGAGGGTATCAGAGAATTGCCTATATATTGGAAGATCCGGAAATGAAGGAGGAAGCAAATATATGGATAGAAGGGACAATGAACAGCCAACGAGACAACGGTGATTTCGGGCCTATTGTCGAGCATAATGGAAAAAGGGATCTATGGGCGCAAATGCTTATGCTTCAAGTGCTTCAGGCCTATCATGAATATACCAAAGACGAGACGGTTCTTCCGTTTATGACTTCGTATTTTGAATGGCAAAATACAATTCCAGACTCTTTGTTCCTCGAGGACTATTGGGAAAACAGCAGGGGTGGCGATAATTTGGCAAGCGTATACTGGTTGTACAACAGAACGGGTGATAAATTTCTACTTGATCTGGCAACAAAAATTGATAGAAACACGGCGGATTGGAGACAAAAAGAAAATCTTCCGAACTGGCATGTCGTCAACATAGCGGAGTGTTTCCGCCAACCTGCAACCTATTATTTACAAAGTGGATTAGCATCAGATCTCGAGGCGAGTTATAATAATTTTGAATTCGTACGGGAAAAATACGGCCAGGTACCCGGGGGAATGTTTGGAGCAGATGAAAATGCAAGGGAAGGCTTTGATGATCCCAGACAAGCCTCTGAAACCTGTAGTTTTGTAGAACAAATCGCTTCAAACAGTGCAATGCTTCGGATTTCTGGTGATCCGTTATGGGCGGCTAATAGTGAAGACGTTGCTTTTAATTCCATGCCAGCGGCTTTCACCCCCGACTACAAAGCCCTGCGATATCTGACAGCACCAAATATGGTGATTAGTGACGGAAAAAATCATGCTCCGGGGATTGCCAACGAAGGGCCTTTTTTGATGATGAACCCTTTTAGTAGCCGTTGTTGTCAACATAACCATACCAGTGGCTGGGTCAATTATGCCGAAAGTACATACGCAGCTACTCAGGACAATGGGCTGGCTGCAATATTATATTGTGAAAGTGAAGTTAGAGCAAAAGTTGGGGATGGTACAGAAATTCAGCTTATACAAAAGACCAAGTATCCGTTTGAGGAAGAAATTAATTTTACCCTTAAAATGCCTAAAGCTGTCAGTTTTCCATTATATCTACGCATTCCCAATTGGAGTAAAAGCATTGACATCAAAATCAACGGTGAGGAAATAAAGACAAATGTCAAGCCAGGTGCTTATGTTAGGCTTCAGAATACCTGGAAAGATGGGGATAAAGTAACATTGGCACTACCAATGGAAATCGAGGTAAGGGAATGGAAGGATAATAAAAACAGTATTAGCGTAAATTATGGTCCAATCACTTATTCCCTTAAGATCGAAGAAAATTATGTCCAGAAGGACAGTGAAAAGACCGCAATATGGGACTCAAAGTGGCAGGAGGGTGCAGATGCTGAAGCATGGCCATCTTATGAGATCCACCCCGAGTCTCCCTGGAATTACGGACTGGTTTTAGATCAGGAAAATCCGGAATCGTCCTTTGAAGTTGTGAAGAAAAGCTGGCCGGATGATGATTATCCGTTTACCAATGACAATGCTCCCATAGAACTGAAAGCAAAAGGTAAGAGAATACCTTCATGGAAAATTGATCAATATGGCCTGGTGGCCGTGCTGCCTCAAAGTCCTGTGGAAACCAATCAGCCTGTGGAAGAAATTACCCTGGTACCCATGGGCGGTGCAAGACTGAGAATCTCAGCATTTCCGCAGGTTGAATAATGCCTAAATAAGGTACTGATAAAGAAATTACAAAGACTTTTTGGATACTGGTTAGATAATTCAGAATTTTCGGATTACAAGGCGTAGGATAAGGAAGATTGTATTAAAATTGCTGTCTATTTACTAACTAATAAAGAAGAATGATGAAAAGAAGTTTTAGTTTTCTGGTATTAATAACTTTGTTTTTTTCCTGTCAATCAAAAAAGGCACAGGAAACTACTTCACAGGATAAAAAACCTGAGGTTGCTTTTTCCGGTAACCCCATATTGGACGGCTGGTATGCTGACCCAGAGGCGATTGTTTATGATAATAAATATTGGATTTACCCTACCTATTCTGATGTATACTCAAAGCAGGTTTTTATGGATTGTTTTTCGTCGCCTGATTTAGTTTCATGGACAAAGCATGAAAGAATTATTGATACTACTGCAATCAGTTGGGCAGACAGTGCGCTTTGGGCACCCGGGGTGATCGAAAATAAAGGAAAATATTATTTATTCTTTGCGGCAAACGATGTGCATGAAGGACAAATTGGTGGCATTGGCGTGTCAGTTGCTGATCAACCGCAGGGGCCTTTCAAGGATCTGCTGGGAAAGCCTCTCATAAATGAAATCGTAAACGGAGCACAGCCAATCGATCAGTTTATTTTTAAGGATACCGATGGCACCCATTATATGTACTACGGAGGTTGGGGACATTGTAACATGGTGAAGCTTAATGATGATTTCACCGCTTTGGTACCTTTTGAAGACGGAACGCTTTACAAAGAAGTAACTCCTGAAAACTACACAGAAGGTCCTTTTATGTTTATTAGAGATGGTAAATATTATTTTATGTGGTCAGAAGGCGGTTGGGGAGGACCGGATTACAAGGTTGCCTATGCTATTGCTGACAGCCCGTTTGGCCCTTTTAACCGTGAAGGAATTATCTTGGAACAAAATCCGGAAGTGGCTACCAGTGCCGGACATCATTCCGTAATACAAATTCCTGAGGAGGATGAATATTACATCGTTTATCACAGGAGGCCTCTGGAAGATACACACAGAGATCATCGGGTAACATGCATAGACAAAATGGAATTCGATGAAAATGGAAAAATAAAACCTGTCCAGATTACTTTCGAAGGCGTAGCAGCAAG
>CAMPJM010000354.1 GCA_946886805.1 uncultured Flammeovirgaceae bacterium
ATTAATGGTAGAGCAAAAAAAAACTACAAAAGTAAATAACAATTGTAGTCTTTTTAATGCTGAATCCTCACCTATTTGAAAACAAACTTTTCTATAAAATATATTGGCTCAAATCTTTGTTTTTAACCAAAACAGCCAATCTCTCTTTTACCATTTCTCTATTGATCACCAACTTTGCATTTGGTCCGATTACATCCGGTACGTCGAATAAGTAGTCATTTAACAACTGACTTACCACAGTATGCAACCTTCTGGCACCAATATTTTCTATTTCGGTGTTAATCTGAAACGCTATTTCTGCTATTTCTTCTAATGCTTCATCCTCGAAGGATAATGAAACATCTTCCGCTGTAAAAAGAGCCTCATATTGTTTTGTAAGCGCGTTTTTTGGCTCCTTTAAAATTTTATAGAAATCATCTTTCGTGAGATTTTCCAGTTCCACTCTAATGGGAAACCTTCCCTGCAATTCGGGGATCAGGTCAGATGGTTTGGAAAAATGGAATGCTCCTGCAGCTATGAAAAGAATATGATCGGTATTGATAATGCCATATTTCGTATTTACAGCACTGCCTTCCACAATCGGCAAAAGATCTCTTTGCACACCTTCTCTGCTGACGTCAGGTCCGCCACCACCACCTTTTCTGGAACCTCCGGCAATCTTATCGATCTCATCTATGAATATGATACCTGTGTCCTCTGCTTTTCTGATGGCTTCTTCCTTTACTTCATCCATATCTATCAGCTTTGATGCTTCTTCTTCCAAAAGAATCTTTTTAGCTTCTCCTATGGTGACTTTTCTACGTTTATTCTTCTTAGGCATCATATTGCCTATCATTTCCTGTAGATTGATCATTGAAGCTTCGTCCATCATTCCCCCTCCGATCATACCCAAGCCACCAGATCCACCTTGCTTAATATTAATCTCGATTTTCCTGTCATCTATATCGCCATTCCGTATCTTCTCCCTGAATTTTGCCCGTGTCCTTTCGTTTAATTCCTGATCATTTTCAGGCATACGGTTACTATCATCCTGGATATATCCGGCTGAGGTTGTACTTTGAGGTTTATGCTTTAAGGGAGGAATAAGTGCATCAAGAATTATATCTTCTACAATCTGGGTTGCTTTTTCCTGGACCTCTTCTTTTTTGCTCACCTTCACCATGTTAACAGCATGCTCTACAAGATCCCTTACCATGCTTTCCACATCCCGGCCAACATACCCAACTTCAGTAAATTTTGAAGCTTCCACTTTTGTAAAAGGAGCATCTGCTATTTTGGCCAACCTTCGTGCTATTTCGGTTTTACCAACGCCGGTCGCACCTATCAATAGAATGTTATTAGGCATGATCTCGTTTTTCATCTCATCCTTTACATTCATTCTCCTCCACCTGTTTCTCAATGCAATGGAAACATTCCTTTTCGCATCTTTCTGACCAATAATGTATTTATCTAATTCAGAAACAATTTCCCTCGGGGTCAAATATTTATCTTTGTCTAACATATTACTATCACTTTGTCTACAATTATTTTTTCTTTATGAATTCACCCAGGTCACTCGCCAGGGTAAACGTATTGGAGCCGCCTGCCACATGATAAAATCGCCGGGCATAGGCTAATTCAAAAGCCTTTATTCTTATCATAAAACCCATAGAAAAACCAGCACCTCCTGAAGTTTCCTCTAACCTTAATTCTTTTCTGATAAGGTGGTTATAGCCTGCTCTTATGTTAAAATTTTTACTTACTAAAATTTCTGTACCTATTGTGACATGTCTCAAAATTTTGTCTACGGTTCCAGGCTCCTCTTGGTTATTACTTAATATTGGATCATAATAGGCAATATTTCCTCTTGTGAGGTTATAAGCTGTAATTGAAAACCTAAAGGGCATGTGTTCCGGCTTAAAGGTTGTTCCTACCTGCAAGTCAAAGGGCAACGTCGTTTCTGCCTCTTCGGTATAATCCTTGACTAGAAACCCGAAGTTTTTTATGGCTAAGCCGACAGTAAATTCCCTTTCCGGATGCTTATATGTCCCACCCAAATCAAACATAATAGCAGAAGCTGTATAGGAAGCGATATTAGATTGAGCAAATTTCAGATTCGCTCCCAAGGTAAAAACACCAACCTTTCTTGAATAGCCTATTGTAACGGCAAAATCCCTTGCATTGAAGTCAACAGCTTCATTTCCAGCTTCATCATACCCTTCAAAGGCGCCATAACTAAAATATTGCAATCCCATACTCCAGAGCCCAACTTCCTCAAAGTTGTGAGCATAGGCCAGAGAACTATACTGGATGTCACCTAAAAAATTCAAGTAATTAATGGATGCGTGTTGATGGAGATCCGGAACCAAAAGCGCCGGATTACTCAGGAACATGTTCACATCCTCATCCTGGGAAGTTATATTAACTCCGGACAATGCAGAAATTCTGGCGGTTGTGGGTGTTTGAAGAAAAGAAAAACCATCCAAACCTCCAACCTGAGCTACTAAAACATTTGAAGCACCGGGAAGGCAAAATGTTAATGCTATAAAAGATTTAACGATTTTGGATAGTTTCACTTACATGGGTTCAATAAAACAATTGATGATCCATAATACCCTTATTATTGTCCGTTATTATTTGACCTTTCTTCCTCCACAACAAACTCCAAAGGATCTTCCACTTTTTCATTGAGCAGTGCTATGTCCAATACTTCCGACACAGTATCCACATAATTAATTTTCAGGTCCTTGATATAATGGTCATCTATTTCTTCAATATCCTTTCTATTCCTTTTACAAAGAATAATTTCCCTGATGCCGGCTCTTTTTGCCGCCAGTATCTTTTCTTTTATTCCTCCCACGGGCAAAACCTTGCCGCGTAAAGTAATTTCTCCTGTCATAGCGAGCTTATCCTTGATTTTTCTTTGCGTATAAACAGAAGCTAATGAAGTAAGCATAGTGATTCCGGCAGAAGGGCCGTCTTTAGGTACAGCACCAGCCGGTACATGCACATGAAGATCGTAATTATCAAAAACCTTATAATGTATGTCTAATTTATGAGCGTTGGATTTTAAATAAGAAAGCGCTGTCATAGCAGATTCCTTCATCACGTCGCCAAGCTGACCAGACAAAATAAGTTTCCCCTTACCCCTGCTTAGGCTGGATTCGATAAATAAGATTTCTCCTCCCACCTGAGTCCAGGCCAAGCCCGTAACCACACCCGGAGTTTGGTTATCCTGATAGAATTCCTTATCAAAAACTTCTGCTCCCAATATCCTGATCACGTCCGAAGTACCAATAAGTTTAGAATGTTCTTCCTCCATGGCAATGGATTTAGCAACATTTCTCACTAAAGTCCCTATTTTTCGCTCCAGGTTCCGAACCCCGGATTCGCGGGTATAATCCTCTATCACTTTTACAATTGCCTCTTTTTTGACAGTTATATCCTTGGTTTTCAAACCATGCTCTTTCTTTTGTTTAGGGATTAGATGCTTCATTGCTATCTGTACCTTTTCTTCTAAGGTATAACCATTCAATTCTATTATTTCCATTCTATCCCGTAAAGCAGGATGGATACTGTCCAATGAATTGGCTGTGGCTACAAACAAAATTTTAGAAAGATCATATTCCACTTCCAGATAATTATCCATGAAGGAATTGTTCTGCTCAGGATCTAAAACCTCAAGCAGAGCAGAAGAAGGATCTCCCCTGAAATCAGCATTTACTTTATCTATTTCATCCAGAATAAAAACCGGGTTTGAAGACTTAGCCTTTTTTATGTTTTGTATGATTTTTCCTGGCAGGGCTCCAACATAGGTTTTTCTATGCCCACGAATCTCCGCCTCATCATGAACACCACCCAATGACATTCTGACATACTTCCTTTTTAGAGCTTTGGCAATTGATTTTCCAAGAGAAGTTTTCCCAACACCTGGAGGCCCGTATAAACATAAGATAGGCCCCTTCATATCCTGCTTTAACTTCAATACTGCAAGATATTCAATGATACGTTCCTTTACTTTATCTAATCCAAAATGATCTTTGTCAAGAACTTTCCGTGCGCGGTTCAGGTCAAAGCTATCTTTTGTAAACTCATCCCATGGAAGATCTACCAAAAACTCCACATAATTCATCGAAACCGGATACTCTGCCGCAGCAGGATTTAGCCGCATAATTTTGTCCAGCTCTTTTTCGAAGTGTTTTTGAACTTCAATTGGCCACTTTTTCTTTTCCCCCTTTTTTCGCAAAACCTCAAGTTCCTGGTCAGGACCGTCGAATCCCAGTTCATCCTGAAGGACTTTAATTTGCTGTCTGAGGTAATAGTCCCTTTGTTGCTGGTCAATGTCTACATTTACTTTGCTTTGGATTTCATGCTTCAATTCAAGCATTTGAACATCCTTCAACATAAACTCAAGCAATAAAGTAGCTCTTTTTATACCATCGTCTATTTCAAGTAATCTTTGCTTATCTTCAACATCTGCGCTGATGTTGGATGATAAAAAATGAGTCAGAAAGCTGGGGCTTTCAATATTATCCAAAGCGACCTGAGCCTCTTGTGGGATTTCAGGATTTAGCCGTAAAATTTTGGTAGCAGCATCCTTCAATGACTGGACAATAGCTTTGGTTTCTTTCTTTACCTTATCAGGAAATTGTTCCTTTATTAGCTTGTATTTAGCGATCATAAAGGGATCTTCCTGAATGAATTCCTTTATTTCAAAACGTTTTTTACCTTGGATAATAATTGTAGTGTTCCCATCTGGTAAAACGAGCATTTTTATAATTTTCGCTACTGTTCCAATAGAATAAATATCCTCGGGGCTAGGCTCCTCAGATGAATTCTTCTTTTGCGCTACAACACCAATTATCCTGTTTCCACGATATGCTTTCCGTACCAGTTTAATTGATCGTTGCCTGCCGACTGTGATCGGTATCACTACGCCGGGGAATAAAACAGTGTTTTTTATTGGTAAAATTGGTAACTCATCAGGAATCCCCGACTTCTGAAGATCATCATCATCATCTGCTGTAATTA
>CAMPJM010000355.1 GCA_946886805.1 uncultured Flammeovirgaceae bacterium
GCTATTTTTGAATCCCAGGAATATTTTAAAGCGCAGGCCTTTACCCAGTTGGCCGGTTTGTACAATTTTAATCCTTTATTAATGGCTGTTGGATATGCCAGAAGGGTTAATTCATCAGAATTTTACTCTGATGATATGGCCGCTGCCTTAAACCAAAACCCTGAAACACTTAAGGGAGCCATGAAATTTTTGATGCAGAAAGGTTTCATTAGTTATGACATCAGTTCAGGATATGTAAAAATCAAGAGAAAAGGGTTTCATTATGTGATGTCTAGCCAAAAATTAAAAGACTTCGATAACCTTCTAATCCCTTCGATTTCTCCCGGGCAACCTAATGCGACTTTTGACATGACGGAAGAAGAACTAACTATAAGAGGTGTTGATAGGTTTTTCATCAGTGAACTTTTAGATGTTTATATTATTCCTGAAAATAAAGAAATTACTTTACTGGGAAACAGAGATTTCGAGTTTGACGGACAAGTTAATGCAGGGAACTTCGAATATGTGGGAAAATCTTTTCGCTTTGACTATGATAGTTTTCTGATAAAATTGCCTCAAATCGATTCCTTGAGATTCAATATAGATGGAAAAGACGATAAAAAAGGAACAAAAATAAAGCTTTCAAACCAACTCAGGGAAACAGCTGGTGTCTTGTATATAAATAAACCGAATAATAAGTCGGCCATAAAATATTATGCGCAGTATCCAATATTTAATTCTGAAAAAGACGCTATAGTTTATTTCGATAATAAGAAAGTATTAAATGGCGCCTATGACAAATCTGTTTTCTTTTCTATCCCAGCATTTCAAATTGATAGTGTAAGTAGCAGCGATCCTTCCGTAATCGGATTTGAAGGTACATTCGTTTCGGGAGGAATATTTCCAAAAATCCGGGAACGGTTACAAGTAATGCCTGATAATTCTTTGGGTTTTGTACATGAGCTTCCCTATGAAGGATACGATATTTATGGAGGCAAAGGTTTGGCGCATAATCAAATCACCCTTGATGGCAAAGGTCTTAGAACTTCGGGTAAAATAGATTATCTCACCAGTACATTGGAGTCGGATGACTTTATCTATTATATCGATTCCGTGATAACCACAGGTACAAAAGCTGAAATTAAAGAGGGTACTATAGGGAATGGGTCTTTTCCTGAGGCTACAGTTGGTGCTTATGAAATGCGTTGGAGACCCTATCAGGACAGCATGTATGTGAAGAATATTGGAGAACCTTTTGTGCTGTACGAAGAAACAGCGTCACTAGAAGGGACAGCAATTATTTCTGAGACGGGCTTGTTCGGTTCAGGTACCTTATCAACACGAGGCTCAGAGGCTATATCGGACAGTTTGTTTTTTGCTAAGAATAAGTACACCGCAAGGCATGCGAAGTTCGAAATTAAATCCTCTAATCCTTCTAAACCAGCCTTTGCGGGGAATGACATTCGTTTAAACTTTAATCTTTTAAAAGGAGTGGCTGATATAAATCCGGAAATAGAAGGGGTTGCAGCCTTAGATTTTCCTTATGCACAGTTCAAGACATCTATTACAAACGCCTCCTGGAACCTGGAAGATAAGACTGTGACAATGAGCAAACCGGAAGATGTTGATATTAGTAAATCATATTTTTACACGACCAAAAAAGAGCTGGATTCCCTGGCTTTTAATGCTACAGAAGCAGTTTATGACATTAATTCATTAGAGTTAAATATCTCAGGTATTCCCTATATAAAAGTAGCGGATGCAAAAATAACACCTGAAAACAATACTGTGCTAATCTTAGAAAATGCAGTTTTCGATAGGTTTGATAATACCACAGTAGTGCTTGATACTTTAAACGAATATCATAATTTATATAAAGGAAACATAAAGATCCTTTCCAGGAAGAAGTTTGAGGGAGATGCAACTTACCGTTATGTAAATAGCGTGTCAGATACTTTTAATATCAAAATGGGGAGTTTTGAATTAGTAGAAGATCCTAACAGCGATAAAAGAAACAAAAAATATCATACCGTGGCTAGTGGGGAGGTCAAAGAAACGGACAACCTTACCCTGGCCCCTGGCTTGTTGTACAAGGGTAGTATGACCATGTATGCAGATAAGCCTGCTCTGGAGCTAGACGGATATGTGAGGTTGGAACTGGCAAACATGGCTGATAACTCATGGATTGTGTATAAAAGTAGTTCTGATGAGGAAATGGGTGTGATCAACATTGCCACAAGTGTAACCGATGAGGGAGAAAAAATACAAGCAGGTATTTTTATGGATACTGAGTTGAATCAGCCTTATGCTACCTTATTGAGTTCTAAGCGCGCAGCTACCGATTTGCCATTATTTACAACTGATGGATTTTTGTCTTATGATCCTTCAAAGAATGAATATAAAGTTTTAGATAGCAAATATGTTTCCGGTACCTATAATGGTAGGCTATTTACCTATAATGAAGTAACTACCGCCATAAAAGCAGAAGGTAAACTTAATTTCCTTGAGCCTAACAGCGGGTTTGCATTGGTAGCGTCGGGCATTGGCCAAGGAAACATGAGTGAGGAGAAGCTAGCTTTTAACACATTTTTAAGTTTTGATTTTGAAATTCCAACTCCTGCCGCTGATCTTATGGCCTTGGATATTGTTGATATGGTCGGAAGGCTGGGAGCTGCAGAAGCAAATAAGGACAGATCCGAATTGTTATACAAGCTTACTGCTTTGATAGGAACGCAAGCGGTGAAGGAATATAGTGACCGGTCATTATCTGCTTATACGCCAATTACAGAAGCAAGTAATAGCCTCATAAAACCATTGGTATTCTCAAATGTAAACCTTGTTTGGTCTCCTGAAAAAGGAGCTTGGTACAGTTCGGGCAAATTAGGTCTTTCTCACATTATCAGGAATGATATAAATGCAGCATTGGATGGCTTCATGGAAATTCGTAAAACCGAAAATGGAGACGAAGTCAATATATTTATTCAGCCTTCTCCCTCTACCTGGTATTTCCTGAGCTATGTTAATAATCGATTATTGATCGCTTCTCCGTATGAAGAGTTCAATGAGATCATTAATTCCAAATCAAAAGTATCGAAAGCTGACATTGGCGAATTTGCCTTCTATAAAGGTGAAATAAATGATGCTTTGACCTTTGTCAACAGGTTCAGAAAAGATTATTATAATATTGAAGAACCTTATCAGTTAAACCTTCCCTCTGAAAATGTAGCCATTGAAGGGGAGGAATTTGACACAGTGGAAGAAGTGGTAGAAGAAGAGGACGACTTCCTTTTCAAAGAAAAAGTGGAAGAACCGGATGATTCGGGAGGGTTTTAATTAAACCTCTTGATTGATCTATTTTATAACGCTGATGAATTTTAAGGAAAAAGGGAATTCCATAACTTATTCTTAAATTTGCGTCAGTTTTATATATTTTTATTGAACTTTAGCTATTCGGTAAAAACTTTTTCAAATTCAAAATAACTACTCATGCAAAACTCCATTGACAAAATCAATTTCAACGAATATATCCAGGGGAACAAAGACCGGTTTATTCAGGAGCTTTTTGAACTGCTCCGTATTCCCTCCGTCAGTACTGACAAAAAGTTTAAAGGAGATGTGTTAAAAGCAGCAGAATTTCTGAAAGAAAAGTTACAAGCTGCTGGTGCTGATGCTGTTGAGGTATGTGCTACAGCGGGGCATCCAATAGTTTATGGTGAAAAAATCATCGATAAAAGCTTACCTACCGTTCTTGTTTATGGCCATTACGATGTTCAGCCTGCCGATCCGTATGAACTTTGGGATTCCCCTCCTTTTGAGCCTGTCATAAAGAATGAAAAAATCTATGCCAGAGGTTCGGCCGATGACAAAGGCCAAATGTACATGCATGTCAAGGCTTTTGAAGCAATGATGAAGTTCGATGCTTTGCCCTGTAATGTAAAATTTCTCATAGAGGGAGAGGAAGAAGCAGGCTCTGACAACCTCGATATTTTTGTAAACGACAATAAAGAAAAGCTTTCTGCCGATGTAGTTTTAATTTCCGACACGGGCATTATTTCAGTAGATACGCCATCTATCACCGTTGGGTTAAGGGGGATGAGCTATTTGGAAGTAGAACTTACCGGGCCAAACAGAGATTTACATTCAGGCATTTATGGTGGGGCTGTTGCCAATCCCATCAATGTCCTGTGCCAGATGATTGCCTCCCTCAAGGATGAAAAAAATAGGGTTACCATTCCCGGATTTTATGATAAAGTAGCTGAGCTTTCCAAAGAAGAACGGGAAACGCTCAACAAAGCGCCTTTTTCATTGGATGATTACAAAAAGGATTTAAAAATTGAAGATATTCAAGGTGAAGACGGCTATACCACCCTTGAAAGAACAGGAATTAGGCCTACCTTGGATGTGAACGGAATTTGGGGTGGCTATATAGGAGAGGGTGCAAAAACAGTACTTCCCTCAAAAGCCCACGCCAAGATTTCCATGCGATTGGTAGCCAACCAGGACCATAAGGAAATAACTGAAATGTTTATCAAGCATTTTGAGTCTATTGCACCAAAAGGAGTAAAGGTAAAGATTACTCCCCATCATGGTGGGGCACCAGCCTTGACTCCGACAGATTCTCCTGCTTTTCAGGCAGCAAGCAATGCTTTTGAAGAGGCTTGGGGAAAGAAGCCTATTCCGACACGTGACGGTGGAAGTATTCCTATTGTTGCACTTTTCAAACATGAACTAAACATCAATTCAATTTTGTTAGGCTTTGGACTGGATGAAGATGCTATCCATTCTCCTAATGAAAGTTATGGTATATTTAATTACCTGAAAGGGATAGAAACTATTGTGCTATTCTTCAAGCATTATGCGCAATTGAAAAAGTAAGAATAGCAGGATAAAAATTGCAGTAGGTGTTTTAAAGAAGCACCTACTAAGTGTCCGTTCAAAAATAAAGTTTACAGAATTGACAAAATTATTTTGTTCTTTATCAAGGCGTAAATGAGGCGAATAGCCTTAGCTATTTATCCGCCAG
>CAMPJM010000356.1 GCA_946886805.1 uncultured Flammeovirgaceae bacterium
CTCCACAATAATCCTACTGGAGAATTCCCTCTCACCACAATATCATTTCTGGAATCGTTGGGAGCACTCACTCCGGCAAATGATGTAGCGAGCCTGGCAACATCATTCCGGCCACCGGAAAACCGGGTGACTTCCTCCAGACTGAATGTGCGGGCGCTGACTTTTGCAAGCTCATTAAGCGGGGCATCTTTGTTTGAATCTGAGGTAATCACCACCTCGCTAAGACTCTCGACAGATTCTTCGAGCTTAAGTTCAACAATTACTTCTTTCCCCGCCGTCACTAAAATATTGGGAACGGTGATGTTTTTGTAACCGATGTATTGTACAGCAAGCGTTTGCCGCCCAACAGGAACATTTTCGATGACGAAATGCCCTTCTGTGTCCGTTACGGCGCCCTGTATAGGATCAGAGTTGACTAAAATTACAGATGCTCCAATGAGTGGGTAGGAAGCCTGAGCATCCAGTATTTTTCCTTTGATTACCTGGGTCTGACTCCACCCGGTAAAACTTAGCGACAAAAAAGCAAATAGCAGTAAGATTGTTTTTTTCATTTGGAAGGTTGGTTGTGAGCTGCTAAACTAGAAACTGGGGTTCCCTATTAAAAGGAGAAAAATGTTGAACCCTGGAAATTAAATGGCGAAGGAAGTCATGGACCCGGTAAAGTCATTTTTAGTTCTGCATTAGCCAAAGTACAGTTGAGGGTAGTTTTTTCCTGTTTCGCTCCGCCTTTTTTCGGTTTCATGCAAACCAATTCTAATCGTTCAAAAGTTTTGATTAAATTGTACGTCTATTACCGTCTTTAGACAAATAGCTGATAATGCCGGGGATGAAATTGAAAGATGCTATTATCGTAAATAAACTTAAAATAGATGAAACTTTGTGAAAGAAATGTCAGGTGGATTGGTATTCCGATAGTGGCGCTTCTTGTGACATTTGTTGTAAAAGACAAGCACGAGCCGTCCGGAGTTCTGGAAAAGTATCCTATAGTATTGTTTGTTACAGCATTTTTTTGGAATGGGGCGTTTATCATTTTTATTTACTTCAGGAAGAAATTCCCCTTGATTCGACAAACGTTCCAGCGACTGGTCATTACCATACTTGTGTTATCCGTATTCCTGCTATTGGGGGATTTTTTTATTTGCATGTTGTTGGGGAGAAGAACTGTTGCAGACCTGGCCCATCCAGATTTGTTATTTCAATTCGCGGGTGTGAATTTTATAGCCGCTTTTTTTATAGGTTCTATTTACGAAAATGTATACTTCTTTGAGCAATGGAAAGGTACCATTCAGATAAATGAAGCTTTAAAGAATCAACAGATAAGGACTCAGTTTGAAGTACTCCAAAATCAGATGAGTCCACACTTTCTGTTCAACAGCCTAAATACGCTCACCACACTTATTGGGGAAGATCAGAAAGTAGCTACTGAATTTACACAAAAATTATCTGAGGTGTATAGGTACATTCTTGCCAACAAAGAAAAGGAGTTGGTATCGCTCAGAGATGAGCTGGAATTTGCAGAAGCCTATCTTTACCTTTTGAAGATGCGTTATCCACAAAACCTTACCGCTACTTTCTCAATAGATGAGGAATACATGCGCCAGTATATTGCACCGCTTACCATTCAAATGCTCATAGAAAATGCCATCAAGCATAATGTAATTTCAAAAACCTATCCGTTGCACATTGAAGTATATGTTGAAAATGGAAAATCGATCGTCGTAAAAAATAATTTGCAGAGTAAAAAAGTAATAGAAAAATCTACAAAGACTGGGCTAGCCAATATACGCAGTCGATATGCATATTTTGGAAATAAAAATATCGACGTTATCACCACCGCTAAAAATTATTTCGTCGCTATACCATTAATCAGTCTTGTCAATGAAAAAGATCAACCCTTAGTTGCAGAGTTATGAGAGTTTTGATTATTGAAGATGAAGCTCCGGCTTTTAGGAGGTTGCAAAAGATACTGGAGGAGGTGCAGCCTGGGATAGAGATAATAGAGGTAATTGACAGTGTGGAAGAAAGTGTAAAATGGCTTAACAACCATCATATTCCTGATCTGCTTTTTATGGATATTCAACTTAGCGACGGAATTAGCTTTGAGATATTTGATCAGGTAAAAATTACTTGTCCGGTGATTTTTACAACAGCATTTGATGAGTATATGCTCAAAGCATTTAAGGTAAATAGCATAGATTACCTTCTAAAACCTATTAAGATTGAAGATTTGTCGCAGAGCCTGCGAAAATATAGTGACATGAAAGCTACTTTTGGCCAGAAAACGGATACAGATCTCAATACACTGATCAGCCATATTAAAATGGATGATCGGAAATATAAAAACAGGTTCCTGGTGAGGCAGGGGGAGAAGCTTATTTCCATTGAAACTAATAATATTGCTTATTTTCAAACAAGCAATGGTGTAGTGAAACTAGTAACAAAGGAAGATAAGAAGTATGTGATGGACCAAACCTTAGATGAATTATCTCAGCACTTAAACGCAGAAAATTTTTTCCGCGCAAATCGCCAGTTCCTGATCCATTTCCCCGCTATACAATCCGTTCATAAGTATCATAAGGGGAAACTATTTATAGAATTAAATCCACCGGCAAATGAGGCACTTACCGTCAGCAGCGAGAGAGCAAGCATTTTTAAAGAATGGCTGGGAGAGTAGATTATTGTAAAATTCAGAAAGACATGATCAGACCCTATAAAATTGATGACAAGGAGGAGGTAATAGCACTATTGCGGCTAAATATTCCTCGGTATTTTCATGAATCCGAAGAGGATGATTTTAGAACATACCTGGAAAATCATGTGGAGGATTATTTCGTCTATGAGAATGAGGGGAAAATTGTTGGAGCGGGGGGCATTAATTATTTCACTGACAAAAGAGAGGCAAGAATTTCCTGGGATATCGTTCATCCTAATTTTCAGGGAAAAGGAATTGGAAAGGAATTAATCCAGCACCGGATACCCCTTGTTAAAATGAATGCTCTTATCGATGTGCTTTATGTACGGACTACCCAATTGGTTTATAAATTCTATGAAAAATCAGGTTTTGAATTAGAAAAGGTGGAGAAGGATTTTTGGGCAAAGGGATTTGATCTTTATCAAATGAAAATGGTCTTGGAGTAATAGATAACTTAGAGCCTTTGGGATCAAGCAGTACTGCTCAAGTCGGGAGACGAAGTTTTGAAAAATATATGGTTCAAAATAGCAATAAGTTATTTTAGAGGTTTGATTGATTCCTCAATTCATTGTGATGAATAATAATTTCTTTCAGAATTTGACTTATCTCTTTTGCTCTATCGACAATCATAAAATGTTCGCCATTTTTGATAGCTATTATTTCGTTGTCCGGATTTGAAGGTATCATCTTATCCCTGGTTCCGTGAATTTTAATTATACCCGCCACCTTTTCTTTGTTTTTCCAGGAAGTGAGTTGAATGATTGCCCATTTGGCAAATTTAACATCAGTATCATGTAAAATTTCTCCCAACAATTTTTTGTTTTTTGCTCCAAATAGCCAATTCATTATAGGTTTGGGCGGACTTATCATAAAGGAGGGAATAACCTTCACCAATCCAGTAATTCCAATAAACCTATAAATTGTTCTTAAATCTTTTGCTGTCTCTACAGAGGAAATTATAATGGTGAGTTTAGGTTTCAGGATTTTATTCATTTCAACTGCAATCAGTCCGCCAAAACTAACCGCTATTAAAATGAATTCATCATCTATAATTTGTTCAGCTAAACGACGGGCATAATTTGAAATAGGTTCATCATTATCTAACGGTTTTATCCAATGAATTGCTTCAAATTTGCAGGGAAGATCTAAATATTTGAAAACTCTTTCGTCTGCACCTAGTCCACTAATTCCATATATAGTCATACTTTAAAATAGAAAATCTGAATTGATTCAAATTTAAATTTAAGATTCAAACTGCATTAATGATGATTCCAAATACGTCCCAACAAATATAACTTCAATAAAATTTGTCATCTTGCCATGTTAAAGGATTGTTGATGATGTAGTCAGAGATTTTTGTGAAGGCTTCATCATCCCGAATGATATGATCGTGAAACCGAGGGTGCCATCCAAAATCAAAATTTAATCGGTTTGCGTGTTTCGTAACAGCAGATTTATACCCACCGATTATGGATGATATGGTATTTTTCCCCTGATTTTGAAATCGTTGCTGTCCAATGGATTTTTTTGGTGTGATTGGGGATTGTTGATTGGGGCTTTGTTGGTGTTGTGGCCATTGTTGATGACGTTGATGTAGAGACAAGGCATGCCTTGTCTCTACATCAACGTCTACCGCATCTACATCAACGTCAATCGCATCAACGTCATTAACCGAACCAACATCGCCCGATTTAACATCATTTCCTCCATTCCCATGCAAAATTAGAATTCCATGAATATGATTTGGCATTACCACATATTCTCCTAATTCAACATTTTTTGCGTGATTTTTTATATCGTACCAACACAAATCTGCAATAACGCCGACATTTGACAAAATCATTTTTCCATTCTCAATTTCTCCGAAAAAATGCTCTCTGTTCTGTGTGCAAATCGTAATAAAATAAGATGCGTTCCAACCATAGTCCCAATTTTGTAGACGGGTGGATGAAATTCGGTATTTGTCTTTAAATTTTTCTGTCATATAGCTGGATTGTTTGGTTGTTCAGGTTTGCTTCAAATAAAATGGTTTATTTTCCCCATTTAATTCTTTTGTTCTCTCAAAATATCCGGGATTTTTATTGCCCTTTTAGATCTTTAGGTAGAAAAATAAATCATTAGTAGGTCAGTTCAAAGAAATTGGTGTTTTATGTGTTGATGTTGTGTTAGGTGTAGAGACAAGGCATGCCTTGTCTCTACACCTAACACCTAACACCTAACACCTAACACCTAACACCTAACACCTAACACCTGTCACCTAACATCTCCCGTCTAACATCTAACATCTAAAATTCAACATTCAACATTTC
>CAMPJM010000357.1 GCA_946886805.1 uncultured Flammeovirgaceae bacterium
CACATCTTCTGATATTGGCCAGTACAAGGGAATGTCTTTGCCCTCTAATGTGGGCACATAACTGTAAATGTCTATCGTGCCACCTTCATGAAACCTCACCAGGTCGTTCCATCTTTTAAGCTCCAGAAACAATTCTCTCCCTCTTTCATCCAAGATTTCACGCTCCAGCGAAGCTTTATCAGCAGGGCCTGTATAATCGCCAATACCAGCCCGGTTTCTCACTTTGTTCAGCGGTATCAGTGCGTTTGCAGGCTCGTTTAATGCCGCGTATGCCTCGGCTTTTAACAATAACAACCCACCTAAGCGATATACAATAATATCATTATCGTATTCTCTTTCTGCATTAAAAACCGTTCCCAGGAATTTGGTCTGATGATATGATCTTACCGAAGGACTTGTTTCACTACCTGTAAGAATGGGTAAGAAGCTTCGTTCTGTTCTTTGATCGTTAGGGTTCGTAAAAAGACCCCTGATTTGAGCGCTGGGTGAATAGACGTGGCGCGAGGTATTGCCCACAGAAATTGGAAGATCAGGATTTAAATCAAGGTTTGCCGTACCGATATCACCTTCCTTTGCGCTTACCAGCCGGGCATACATACCTGCTTGTTCGTCTAGGTCGAAATACAGTGCGAAGATAACTTCGCTATTAGCTTTATTGTCAAATATTTCCCCAAAATTGCTAAGGAGTGTAGCGGAAGAACTTTCTACAAATTCTATGGCAGTAATCGCCGATTTAAAATCAGCCTCGCCTCCGTTTAATACCTTTCCTGACCACATTTTCACATCGGCCAACAAAGCATAAGCGGCTGGTTTTGAAGCTTTGTATTTATCAGGTATCCCATCTGAAGGAAACAGTTCAATGGATTTTTGTATATCAGCATTGATTTGCTCAAACACTTCCTTCACCGGAGCACGGCCTACAAACTCCTGTGTGGTGGAAGAGGTTGGTTCCAACACAAGAGGCACATCGCCCCATACTCTGGCAATCATAAAATAGGTATAAGCCCTAAGAAAATACGCTTGTGCCAGTATATTTTTCACTTTAGTGTCGTCTCCGGCAAGACCTGGCATTTGCGTTATCAGGATATTCACATTTTGAAGGGTACTATAATAAGTTGTCCAGCTTGGGGCATTCCCTGCAAACAGGTTTTGATTATATTCTTCAGTTGGACCTCCTACTATTCCCACTTCAAAGGCATCGCCCCTGTCTTCGAGATAGGGCAGATTATTGGTAAAATCACGGACTTTATCATAAGTACCGATCAGGATTGCTTCTGCTTCATCCACATTAGAGGGGAAACCTGCAACGGGGATTGTTGAAAAATTCTCAACTTCGAGTGCTTCTTCACAACCGATAAAACAGGTAAGAAGGGCAATAAGTGTTAGTGTTTTTATCATCTTCATGGTTCTTACTTTAAATTAAAATCTGGCATTAAGGCGGACAAGAAATTTCCGGGGCCTTGGATAAACACCTTCGTCGACGCCATCGTATATTTCGGGCGTAAGACCTTCATAATCGGTGAGATAACCTAAATTATAACCGCCGATACTTACAGCACATTGGGAAAAACCAAGTTTGGAAATAATGGTCTCAGGCAAATTATAGGAAACGGAAACCTCTCTAAATGAAAGAAAGTCGCCCTTTTCGTAATATAACGTACTGTGCGCGGAACCTCCGTCCGGTCCAAGTTCGCTATTTGAGCCCATATCTCTGAGGTGGTTGCGCGAACCTCCGTCCCAATCTGAATATATATCATAACGTGGTATGGATTTTCCTTCATCGCCCTGTTCCCACCACACATCATCACTTAACACATCTGTCATGGTCATCACATTATTTCTTGCATTGGAGAGAGACCTTAAGCGGGGGCCATTCGCTATTGTATGTCCCAAAGCATAATCTACTGCAACACGCAAAGACAATCCTTGCCATGAAAAGGTGTTCACCATTCCTCCTCTTTTATCAGGATAAAGCCAACCTACAAACACAAGATCCTTTTCATCTATGATATTATCTCCGTTTACATCCCGCCAAATAGCGTCACCACCTTGTGCCGGATTAGATTTGAAAAGATCAACAGAACCATTTTGAGCGGCTTCATCATCAGCATATACTCCTATAAGATCGTAGGCCCAGATCCCTCCTACTCTTTCTCCCTCGGCAAGCCCGCCAACTTCGATCTCTGCATTCGGGTCTTCCGCGGTAGGTTTATAAATAACACCTCCGTTTATCCTGTTTTTAGCACGCTCATTTTCAGGCAGCTTTTCAATGGTCGTACGGTTATAGGCAAAATTGAAATCAGCCCTCCAGGTAAAATCCCCTTTCTTTAATACATCTGCTCCTAATTCAATTTCTATTCCTCTGTTTAATAGAGAGCCGTAATTTTCTTTAATACTGCCAAAGCCTGTTTGAGCTGGTAAAGGCTTGGAAATTATCCTGTCGCTGGTCAACTTATTATAAAGGTCTACGAAAAGGCTTACCCTATTATTAAAAAAGCCCATGTCGAAACCCAAATCAAATGTTGTAGTAGTTTCCCAGGTTAAGTTATAATTGGGCAATATATTATTGACCACTCCTCCTTCTCCATGGTAAATAGTGGTTACAAACTCCCCCTGAGTATCCTGCAGCCTTAGGACATTTTCACCCTCTCTGGGAAAACTTCCAGCTTGTCCCCAACTACCCCGTACTTTAAGTCTACTGAATGCTGTACTGTTCCAGAAGCTTTCGTTGTGTACATTCCAGCCCAGGGAAGCAGCAGGGAAAAACCCCCACTTTTTATTTTTAGCGAAACTCGACGAACCGTCAACTCTAAAGCTGGCACTAAGCATGTATCTGGCTTTATAATCATAGTTTAACCTTCCAAAATAACTAAGAAGTTTGGTATTGTATCGGAAAGAATAAGCACGTTCCTGTTCGGTTTCGGAAGCATTAATGGTGCTGATGAGATCTGTGGGGGCATTTCCGCCATCGCCAATTAATTCGTCATGCGTTTCAAGTGTATAATTCATCCCCGCCAACAGGTCAATATGATGATCGCCAAAGAACTTGCTATAATTGAGGAGGCCATTTACCATTACCTGATTATCGTTTTTCTGCTCACGTGTCATACTTCTCGCGGGAATTTCAGGAGAGGCTTTCTGAAAGGCATCATAGATCCACTCTTCTCGGTAATAAGACGCTGAAGGTCTAAAAGATAATCCTTCTAAAATCTCCCAATCAACGCCCAGCCTATAAGTCATTCTATAGATATCCCTTTCCTTATCTACATAGTATAACTCGTGCAATCGGTTCCTGGGAGAGCTTGTGCTTTCTCCCAACGCTGGAGTACCGTCATCATTTATCAATCGATAAGTATGTGGCAGTTTCGGAGATCTGTTTAGTTCATTATTGGTATTGGAAACAGAGGTCCAGTCGTCTAACTGAAACGTAGCTCCTGCATTTACCTTTAAATTTTCTTTTACATGATACTCTCCGTTGGCTAAAACACTGAAGTTATTGCCTTCCGTCCCCAGATAAATGCCTTCTTGGTTAGCATAACCTAAACTAACGTAGTAGTTGCCCATTTCACTGCTACCGCTTATTCCAAGATCGACTTCATGGGATTGAGCAGGGTTAAAAACTACATCATTATAGTTATTGTCCTTGAAAATGAGAGTCCTGCCTGTTGCGGGATCCTTCATGGTAGTATAACCCTGGTTTTCTATAAGATTCGCTACATACGCCTGTCCTTCTACCGCTATTAGATCATCCAGATAGGTTAAGGTGTTTCTCATAAAACCATATTCTCCTTTTTCAGAAATCACCTGTGCAGAATAGCCAAATATTTCCCCTTCCAGTCTTGAACCGGATGGTAGGTTCCCTCCTCTTTGGGCTGCCATCCTTGATACCCTGATATAATCTTCTGCACTTGTCCAGGGATAGGTTTTTCGAAGATCTTCAATACCGAAATTATAGCTTAAAGAAATATTACTACCCTCAACGCCTTCACCTGTTTTGGTAGTGACCAAGATCACCCCGTTAGCAGCCCTTGCTCCATAAATAGAGGTAGCTGCAGCATCTTTTAACACCTGCATGGAGGCAATATCATCGGGATTAAGACCGCCCAGACCTTCACGGGTAACTCCATCGACTATAAACAAGGGGGCATCTCCGGAATTGGGGTCGGGCGAAGTACCACCCCGAAGGTAAATGCTGGCATCGTCGCCGGGTTGTCCAGAAGTCACTTGAATATTTAATCCGGCAACTTTACCTTCCAGTGCTTGTACAGCATTAATAGAAGGAGAACTTTCAATTAGATCGGTATTTACTTTTGAAACCGACCCGGTAATCAACTCCCTGGATTGTTTACCGTATGCTACTACAACTACTTCCTCTAGTGAGGTTATATCAGGCATTAAAGTCATATCAATTACATTCTGATTTAAGACCGCTATTTCTTCGCTCTCAAATCCAATAGAGCTAAAAACAAGAATTGCGCCTGAGGATGGAACTGCGAGCGTGTATCTACCATCAATATCGGTAACAGTTCCATCTGTAGTACCTTTGATGACAATATTTACTCCCGGCAGACTTTCAGCGTTATCAGCATAAGAAGTTACTCTTCCGGTGACTGTGTGTGTTTCTTGTGCAAATCCCGGAGAGAAGTTTCCGATTAAGAGCACAGCGAAAAGACTATGTATTAAGTAATAGTTTTTCATGGATAATTGGGTTTGAGATTTTATTTATTAAGGTCAGGTATTAAAGTTTATTGATCCTGGCGAAGAATCGATTTAGGTACCTCACGAGGTGATTGGATGCCTGTCTTAACTCAACAAAGGGGAATCTTCCAACTTATTTGTTCCAAATGATCCAAAGGAACGGATTTTTTTAACCTCCCCAGCTTCAGGAGCTGATTTTCAATTTGCGAGAATGTTTGCGCTTTCATAAGTCATTATGATATTATGTGGTACATATTGCAATTATAACATAATAAATATTTTTTTGCAAACGATTGAATA